>JACCYI010000142.1 GCA_013696535.1 Solirubrobacterales bacterium | reverse complement strand
GACGACTTCGGTGACGTTCGGATCACGCAGGCGCGACAAGAGCGAGTGAAAACCCGCTGCATCGAAGGTGTCGATGGCGCCCTTTCGATCCGATCGCCCGAGACGGGACAGCTCAGCGTTGGCGAGGTGGAAGCCGTCCATGGGCACGAGTTGGGCGGCGTCTCCGAGCGCGGCGACCACCCGGCCGGCCAGCGTCGACTTGCCGGCGCCCGGCGGGCCCGCGATGCCGAGCAGTCTGCGACCGCCCGACCCGGCCAGCCGCCTCGCGCGCTCGAGCAGCGCGGGAAGGCTTCCGATCTCGAGGGGCCGCTGCTCGTGCATGTCGCTGATGGAGGATGACCGCTGTTCGACCGGCGCGTCTTCTCCCGTCCAGCTCGCGGCAAGCCCGGCCAGAACGCCGTCGGCCGCCCGCAGCTCCTACGCGAGTGCACGGAGAGCGGCCGTGGTGATCGTGGCGAGGGCAAGGACCGTCAGCAGCCCGCGGCGGCAGGCGATGGCGACGATGGCAACGGCCACACCGCCCGCCCGGGCGTCCAGCTCCAGCCTGCTGCCGTCAGCGAAGGTCTGGGTGACGACGAGCGCGGCCAGAAGCGCGGCCGGCAGGAGGGCGATGAGCTTCTGAGCGCCCCGGCTGAGCTGCCGGCGGCCCATCACGACCGGGCCGGCCGCCTTGAGGATGAAGTTCGCGGCGGCACCGAGCGCGATCGCCGTCCAAACGGCGGTCACGACCGCAACCGTCCGACCAGGACGGCCGCGCAGGCCGCGATCACCGGCACTCCCGGCGGGGCGAGCGGGATCAGCGCGAGCGCGATCAGGCCACCTGCGGCGGCCGCGGCACGCGAGGCGGGCTCGCGCAGCTCCTCAGCCAGCAGCACCAGGAAGAAGGCGGGGAACACCACGTCGAGCCCGTAGCGCTCGGGATCGCCGATCCGGCTTCCCGCCAACACACCGGCAAGCGTCCCCAGCACCCAAGCGGCGAACTGCGGAGCCGTGGCCCCCAGCAGCCGTCGCGGGCCGAACTCGGCTTCCCCCGTCCGCGCCAGCAGGAAGGACGCGTCGACGATCGCCTGGCCCTCGAGAGCCCGGCGCACCGGCCCACCGCGCAGCGAGGGCCCGATGGCCACGCCCATCGCCAGAAAGCGCCCGCCGACGAGGATCGCTGCGAGCACGGCCGCGATCACGCTTCCACCGGATCCCAGGACGGACGCGATCGCGAACTGACCCGCACCGGAGAACACCACGATCGACATCACCACGGGCGCCGCGTAGCTCCAGTCCAAGGCGATGGCCGCCACGCCGAAGGACATCCCGATGAGAAGGGTTGGTGCGATCAGCGGCAGCGCCGCCCGAGTGCCGGCGGCGTAGGTGTCCTCGATCGCCATGTTCGGGCATCCTGCCGAGCGGAGGGCCACCAGTCGAACGGCGATCCCTTTCGGCACCCATCAGCGGGGCTATGAGCCGCGCCGGCCGCTTCCCGTCCCGCTCGGACGGGCCTTCACCTCAGGAGTCCAGCGCCTCATAGGCCTCGCCTTCGATCAGCTCGGCGATCTCCTCGTCGGTCATCTCCTCGTCGTGCTCGGCAAGGTAGCGGCGGACGGCCCGCGTGAGCCCGGCGTCGTCGGACGCGGAGAGGGTGTCGTGCTCGAGATCGAGAAAGCGCATAGGTCGATTTCTATCCCAAAGCCCGATCGAGGTTGTAGGCGGCCGAGATCAGCGCAAGGTGGGTGAAGGCCTGCGGGAAGTTGCCGAGCAGCTCGCCCGTCGGCCCGATCTCCTCGGAGTACAGGCCGAGGTGGTTGGCGTAGGTCAGCATCTTCTCGAAGGCGAGGCGCGCCTCGTCGATGCGCCCGGCCCGCGTCAGCGCTTCGACGTACCAGAACGAACAGATCGAGAAGGTCCCCTCGTCGCCTTCGAGGCCGTCGGGAGAGGCTGCCGGGTTGTAGCGGTGTACCAGGGAGTCGGTCACCAGCTCGTCCCCGATGGCGTCGAGCGTGGACAGCCACCGCGGATCGGTCGGAGAGATGAAGAGGACGAGCGGCATGAGCAGGATCGAGGCGTCCAGGACGTCTGAGTCGTAGTGCTGAACGAACGCTCCCCGGTTGGCGTTCCAGCCCTTCTCCATGATCTGGTTGTAGATGCGGTCGCGCTCCGCCAGCCAGCCCACCAGATTTCCGGGGAGACCCCGCGCGCGGTTCATGCGAATGGCGCGTTCGACGGCCACCCAGCTCATCAGCCGTGAGTAGGTGAAGTCCCTCTGGCCGCCACGCGTCTCCCAGATCCCCTCGTCGGGCTCATCCCAGTTGTCGCACAGCCAGTCGACGATCCGGCGCAGGTTCTCCCAGGTCTCATGGAAGATCGGGGTGCCGTACTTGTTGTAGAGGTAGACCGAGTCGATCAGCTCGCCGTAGATATCGAGCTGACGCTGACTGGAGGCGTCGTTGCCGATCCGCACGGGAGCCGAGTCGCGGTAGCCCGACCAGTGGGTGAGCTCTATCTCGGGCAATTCCGCGCGGCCGTCGATGCCGTACATGATCTGGAGCGGCCCGCTCGGACCGACCCGCCATTCGCGGGTGCGATCCGTCAGCCATTCCATGAACGCGGCGGCTTCCTCCGTGAAGCCGAGCCGCAGCAGCGAGTAGAGGGAGAACGCGGCATCGCGGATCCAGGTGTAGCGGTAGTCCCAGTTGCGCTCGCCGCCCAGCTGCTCGGGCAGCGAGGTGGTGGGTGCGGCCACCAGGGCCCCCGTCGGGGCGTAGGTGAGCAGCTTCAGGGTCAGCGCGGAGCGGTGCACCATCTCGCGCCAGCGGCCGCGGTACTTGGACTTCTCGAGCCACTTGCGCCAGTAGCGCGTCGTGGCGTCGAGCGCCTGACCCGTGTCTTCCTCGGAGTATGGGCGGCAGACGTGATCGGGCGGGACCCGTTCGAGCACGAAGGTGTGCGACTCCCCGGCGCGCAGTGCGAAGCGCGCCCGGATTCCCTGTTCGGAGCGCTCCAAGGGCGGATCGGATCGCATCAGGCCGGCGACCGCCCCCTCGAGAGCCAGGGTGAGGTCCGGGCCACGGAAGAGGACGCCGTGAGGGTGCATCTCGACGTCGTGGGCTGCCCGGCCGTAGTCGAAGCGGGGCTCGACTTCGAGCTTGAAGCGCATGCGACCGCGTACGACGGCGACGCGTCGCAGCAGGCGATGACGGTGCAGATCTTCGGCCACCGGGCCCTCGACCGGCATGAAGTCCTGCACTTCCCCGACCCCGTCCGGCGTGAAGAAGCGCGTGATGAGCACGTTCGTGTCCGGCAGGTAGAGCTGCTTGGACGTCCACTCGTCCGCTTCCGGCTGCAATCCGTAATAGCCGCCGCGATCCTTGTCGAGGATGCACCCGAAGACGCTCGGAGAATCAAACGCCGGGCAGCAGTACCAGTCGATGGTGCCGTTCGTCCCGACGAGGGCGATCGTATGGAGGTCGCCGACCATCCCGTGCTCCTCGATGGGCAGGTAGTCGTCTCGGTACTTGCCGGAGACCGTCATCACGGCGTCACGAGACGTTGTCCTCCGCGTACTCCTGTGCCGCGATGAGCGCGGCGCCCAGCAGGCCGGCCTGCGGCCCATGCCGCGCCAGCCGGATCTGGGTCTCGGTTCCCACGCCGGGAAGCGTGTACGCCGCGGCGATACGACGGGCAGGACCCATCAGCAGCTCTCCGGCCGTGGAGACGCCGCCACCGACCACCACCTCGCGCGGATCGAACACGTTGATGGCGTTGGCGATGGCCACGCCGAGGCGCTCCCCGACGACCCGCATCAGGTCGACCGAAGCCTCATCGCCGGCTTGGGCGAGCTCGACCACGTCGTGGCCGGTGATCTCCTCGCCGCGTGAGAGCTTCTGGCCGAGCCCTGAACCCGGATCGCGCTCGGCGGCTGCGCGGGCCAACCGGTCGAGCGCCCGGCCCGCGGCCAGGTGCTCGAGCGAGCCCTCCCACGGCGCCTTGTGTGTGGGAAGCGGCGCGCCGTCTGACAGGTCGAGGCCGATGAGCGTGTGCCCGACCTCGGCGGCCGCGCCGGTGGCGCCGCGGTAGAGCTTGCCGTTGAGCACCATGCCGCCGCCCACGCCCGTGCCCACCGCGAACATGACGAGATCGGGGGTGACGAGGCGGCCCTCGTCAAAGGCCTCGGCGAGCGCGGCGCAGCTTGCGTCGTTCTCGACGTAGACCGGCAGCCCGATCCGGTCGGAGAGCAGGCCGCGAAGGGGCACGTCGGTTAGCGGGATGTTGACGCTCGCGCGGATCCTGCCTGTGGCGAACTCGACCACGGAGGGGACGCCGACGCCGACCGCCCGCGTGGCCGGGCTGCGGACGGCCTCGACGGAGGCGACGATCTGATCGACGAGGCTCGAGGTGTCGGCGGTGTTGGTCGGCTGCTGGCGCGCCTCGCCCAGTTGCCCGTCGACCAGCGCCGCCGCCGCGACCTTCGTGCCGCCGACGTCGATCCCGACGAATTCGGTCATCGATCGATCCCGGCCGCTGCCTTCTCGTCGAGCATGACCACCAGCCTGCCCGGGTCAGGACGCACGCGGGCAGCGGGGGATGCGGGATCGGCCGGCTCGTTGAACGCGCGCGCCACCGCGGGCGCCTTGTCCGCGCCGGCCACGAGGAACAGCACCTCGCGCGCCGCGTTGAGCAGCGGCAGGGTGAAGGTCACGCGCGGGACCCACGGCTCCATGCCGGCTTCGGGCACCGCCACCACCAGACGCTCGGACTCCCCGACCGCGGGCTTGCCCTGAAACAGGGACGCGGTGTGGGCGTCGGGGCCAAGGCCCAGGAGGATGAGGTCGAACCGCGGCTGCTCTCCGACCTCGGCCCGCACGAGGGCCTCGTACCGGTCGGCGGCGGCCTCCGGCCCCAGCTCGCCCTCGATGCGGTGCACGGACGGCCGGTGTGGCTCGGCGAGGTGGTCGAGGAGCGACCGGGCTGCCATCCCGTAGTTGGAGTCCGGCGCCTGTGGACCGACCGCCCGGTCGTCGGAGAACCACAGGGCGGCGGCGCTGAGGTCTGCGTCGCGCAGGAGCTCGTAAGCGCGCTCGGGCGTGCTGCCTCCCGCCAGAGCGATGTGCCCGCCGGTCGCCGCAACGGAGGCGATCCGCTCGGCCGCCGCGGCCGCCACTCCTGCGGCGTCGGCTTGGATCTCGAAGTCGGTCATGCGGGATGCCTATCGCACCATCGCCCGCGCCGCATCGAGGGCGGGCCGATAGGTGGGGTCGCGCAACAGCGCCTGCCTGACGCCTTCACCCAGGATCCCACCCTCTCCGCGCGAGGCGCCCAGAACGGTCCACCGCTGCTCAGCGCCCTTCCGCCCTCGCCGGACCGCCTGCAGGCCGCCCGGGCCTCGATCCAGGGACAGCATGGCCCCGGACGCCATCTCGAGCGTCACGCCGCCGAGCCCGGGAGAGCGCAGCTCGGCGGACGGCTCAAGGCGGACGCGCACCTCGCCGCGCCTGGTCCGCAGCCGTCCGGCGATCTCGTCACCGCGCGACGTCAGCCGCTCCGCGCGCCACCCGAGGCGGGACGCAAGCCAGCCGCAGAACAGCATCGCGGCGGCTCCGGAGTCAGAGCGATGCCGAATCGTCAGCCCGCTGATCTCGCGCAGCTGGGGCCGTAGGATCGGAGGATCGAAGGCCGCCGCGACCCGCTCGCGCCACGGTGTCGAGCGCAGCCACGCGAGGTCGACGACGTAGGAGTCCACGGCGAGCTCGTGCGCCCGGCAGAGGGCGACGTCGAGCTCCGGCTCGTCGTGGGAGTCGATGAGCACGACCTGCGCGAGGCGGCGCAGGGCGTCCACGCCCTCCCGGTGGCCGTGCGGCGCCCAGACGACGGTGGCGAGGTCGGACACGAGGAGCGGATCGACGATGGTGTCGAGCGTGCCCAGGTGCTTGGACCCGATCTCGATCTCGACGCGCTCGCGCGCCACCGCGAGACCGCCGTGCATGGCACCCTCGTCCGCGACCATGCTCGCCCGGGCGTCGAGACGCTCGCGCCCCGGGCGCACCGAGCAGAGGATCAGACGGGATGGGTGATACCGGCCCACCCGCTCGAGTCGATTCTCGACTTCGCCCTTGAACTCAGCGTCGACGATGACCACGACGTTGAGGACGCGTGCCGGATTGATGGCGTCATCGGTCGAATAGGCGCGAACCAGCAGGTCGCGCAGCGCGGCCTCGATCTGCGACGGCGTGGTGTCGCGCGCCTCCCAGACGTCCTCGCTCATCCCGGGTCCAGGATCAGAGTCCCCGCCACTTGCGGCCCTCGCCGAGCAGGGTGTCTGCCTGCTCAGGGCCGGCCGAGCCGGCCTGATAGGTGTGCAAGGGCGGCGCCTCGGCGGCATCGGTGTGCCACGCCTGCAGGATGGGATCGATGATCGACCACTGGGCGTCGACCTCGTCGTTGCGGGTGAAGAGCGTCGCCTCACCGCGCATCGCGTCCGTGATCAGGCGCTCGTACGCCTCAGGAGACTGCGAGAGGAAGGTCGTGCCGTAGTTGAACTCCATGTTGACGGGCCGGATGCGCATCCGGGCGCCGGGGATCTTCGCCCCGAGCGAGATCGAGACGCCCTCGTTGGGTTGGATCGCGAGCACCAGCTGGTTGGGCTGCACGCCGACCGATCCCTCGCCCTGGAAGGCCAGGTGCGGGACCGGCTTGAGGGACACCGCGATCTCCGTGACCTTCCGCGCAAGGCGCTTGCCCGTGCGCAGGACGATCGGCACGCCCGCCCAGCGCCAGTTGTGGACTTCGAGGCGCAGGGCCGCGTAGGTCTCCGTGGTGGAGTCCGACGGGACGTCTGACTCCTCGAGGTAGCCCGGGACCTCCTCCCCACCGGCGACGCCGGCGCCGTACTGCGCGCGAACGGTGTCACGCGCGACGTCCTCGGGCGTCGGCGGGCTGATCGCCTGCAGGACCTTGACCTTCTCGTCGCGCACCTTGTCCGCCTCAAAGGAGCCCGGCGGCTCCATGCAGACGAAGGTCAACAACTGCATCATGTGGTTCTGGACGAGGTCGCGCAGCGCGCCGGCCTGGTCGTAATACCCCGCGCGCGAGCCGATTCCCAGGTCCTCCGCCGCCGTGATCTGAATGGAGTCGATGTAGTTGCGATTCCAGATGGGCTCGAACATGAAGTTGGCGAAGCGGAACGCCATCATGTTCTGGACGGTCTCCTTGCCGAGGTAGTGATCGATGCGGAACACCTGGCGCTCGCGGAAGACCGAGGAGACGACCCCCTGCAGCGCACGGGCGCTCGCCAGATCCGTTCCGAACGGCTTCTCGATGACCACCCGCACGTCCGCGTGGGGGTCCTTATGCAGGTCCGCCTGCTTGAGCTGCTCGGTGATCACCCCGAAGAACTCCGGCGCGGTCGAGAGGTAGTACGCGCGGTTGAGCGGCTGTCCGGCCTCCTCGTCGAGGGCGCGGAGGGTCTCGCCGAGCCGGGTGTAGGCCGCGGTGTCGTCGAAGGGAACCGATACGTAGCGCAGGCGGCCGAGCAGACCGTCGAGGACCTGCGGGTCAGGAGTGCGGCGGGAGAACTGCTCGATCGACTCGCGCGCGGCCTGGCGGAAGCCGTCGTCTGACTGCTCGCGACGCGAGACCCCGATCAGGTTGAAGCGCTCGGGCAGCGAGCCCTCGTGCGCGAGGTTGTAGACCGCGGGCAGGAGCTTGCGCCGTGAGAGGTCGCCGCTCGCTCCGAAGATCACCAGGCTGGTCGGAGGAACCGGAAAGCGCTCGAGGCCCTCCGTCAGCGGGTTCGGCTCCTCGTCTGCCTGTTTGGGTTCCATGATGGCCAACTATCCACCCCCCGCCGCGCGCTCGACGTCATGGCCGCCGAACTGGTTGCGCAGCGCGGCCAGCATCCGGTTCGTGTAGTCACCGGCGCCGCGAGAGTAGAAGCGCGCGTAGAGCGCCGCCGTGATCACCGGCGTCGGGACGTCCCGGTCGATCCCGTCAAAGACGGTCCAGCGCCCCTCGCCGGAATCGGACACGTGACCGACGATCGCCTCGAGATCGTTGCCCTCGGCTGCGAAGGCACGCTCGGCGAGCTCACACAACCAGGACCGGACCACCGAGCCGCGATTCCAGAGCCCGGCGACCTCCTGCAGGTCGATGTCGAACGGCGACTTGTGCATCAGCTCGAAGCCCTCGGCGTAGGCCTGCATGAGCCCGTACTCCACGCCGTTGTGCACCATCTTGACGTAGTGCCCGGCGCCCGCGGCGCCGAAGTGGCGCCACCCGTCAGGCGGGGCGAGGACGTCCAGTATCGGCGTCAGGCGCTCGACGCCCTCCGGGGGGCCACCGACCATCATGCAGTAGCCCGTCTCAAGGCCCCAGACGCCACCGCTCGTGCCCACGTCGACGTAGTGCAGGCCGCGGTCGGCGAGCTCCGCGCCGCGGCGGATGTCGTCGTGGAAGTTCGAGTTGCCACCGTCGACGATCAGGTCGCCCGAGTCCAGCCGGTCTGCCAGCTCGAGCACGGTGCTCTCCGTCGGCTCACCGGCCGGGACCATCACCCACACCGTGCGCGGAGCGTCCAGCTTGCCGACGAGCTCCTCCAGCGATCCGGCACCTGTGGCGCCGTGGGACTCCGCGGCCTCCACGGAAGCGGCCTTGCGGTCAAAGGCGATGCACTCGTGTTCGGAGTCGCGCTGGATCCGGTGGACCATGTTGCCGCCCATCTTGCCCAACCCGATGAAGCCGATCTGCATTCGCTCTGCGCCTCCCGGCGGGTGACCTCTCAGAGGCCATCGAAGACTCGAACGCGGCACGCTACCGGGTTGCCCGAGCCGGCCGGTGAACAGGCTCTGACGGTCGCCTGAGGAAGCTGGTCATTCGGCCCCCACGGCCTATCCTCAGTGGCATGAGCACTCAGATAGAGAAGTCCGACGCGGAGTGGCGCGAGCAGCTCACTCCCGAGCAGTACGACGTCCTGCGCAAGCACGGGACCGAACGCCCGTTCACGGGTTCCTACTGGAACGCGAAGGAGGACGGGATCTACCGCTGCGCGGGCTGCGGCGCCGAGCTCTTCTCGTCCGACACGAAGTTCGACTCCGGCACGGGCTGGCCCAGCTTCACCGACCCGATGGTGGCGGAGAACGTCGAGACGCGGAAGGACAAGTCTCTGTTCATGACGCGCACAGAAGTCGTCTGCAAGGCCTGCGGAGGCCATCTGGGGCACGTGTTCGACGACGGGCCGCGTGACGCGGGCGGCAAGCGCTACTGCATCAACTCCTGCGCGCTCGAACTGGAGCCTAACCCCAGCCGGTAGGGCGCGCACGCCCGCAGGACCGGAGATCCGTTCAACCTTCGGGCCCCAGGAGCCGATGAACGGTGGAGTCCCCTGATGACCCCGCCGCTCACCGATCCTCGCCGCCTAAGTCTCCTCCGGGCGACCGGCCTGCTCGACCATGCCGGCGAGGAGTCCTTCGATCGCCTCACCCGGCTTGCCGCTCGGGTGCTCGGCGCGGTCACGGCGACCTTGACGCTGGTCGACGCGGACCATGAGTACCGCCTTTCGACCGCTGGTGGGTCCCAGCCCGTTGCGACGCCGCAGGGTCTGAGCCGAAAAGTGGTCGAGGCTGGGGTGGCCCTGGTGGTCGAGGACGCCGCCGCGGTGCCCGTGCGCCACCCGGATGGTCCCGTGCTCGGGTTGCTCTCGGCCTCGCGGAGTCCACACCGGCCGTGGACCCGGCTGGACGTGACCTTCCTCGAGGACCTGGCCGCATTGGCCACGACGCAGATCGCGCTGCGACTGGCGACTCGTGACTCGGACGCGGACCGAGTCCGGATGGGCGCCATCGTGGAGTCGGCGCTGGACGCCATCGTCGTCATGGATCCGAGTGGGACGATCGTCGAGTTCAACCCCGCCGCCGAGCAGCTCTTCGGCCATACCCGGGACGTGGCGATCGGCTGTCCACTCCACGATCTCCTGATGCCACACGCCTATCGCGCCGCCCACGTCGCCGCGGTCGCCCGCAACGTGACTACGGGTGAGTCGCGCGTCCTCGATCAACGGCTCAGGCTTCCGGCGCTGTGCGCGGACGGCACCGAGGTGCCGATCGAGCTGACGGTGACCCGCACCGAAGTGGACGGGGCGGTCCGCTTCATCGGGTTCCTGCGCGACTTGAGCGCCGAGCACGCCTTGGACGCCGCCGAGATCCGCATCCAGGCCATTGTGAACGCCGCGCCGTTGATCCTCTTCGCGTTCGACGCGACGGGCATCGTCACCCTGTCCCAGGGCACCGGGCTCAAGAGCCTCGGACTCGAGCCGGACGAGGCGGTCGGTAGCTCGCTCTTCGACTTCTACGCCGACGCCCCGGAGGCTCAGAACGATCTTCATCGAGCGTTGCGCGGACAGAGCTTCACGTCGGTCACCGAGCACGGCGACGCCCGCTTCGAGACCCATTACCGCCCGATCTTCGCTGCCGACGGCGCGGTCACCGACGTCGTGGGGGTTACTCTCGACGTGACGGAGCGGCGCCGCAGCGAGCAGCGCATCGCCCACCTCGCCTACCACGATCAGCTCACAGGGCTCACGAACCGCGCCGGCCTCGAGGCGGGGCTCGCCGACGCGCTCTCACGGGCCGACGCCGGCGGACGCGCCGCCGCCCTGCTCTACGTCGATCTCGACGACTTCAAGACGGTCAACGACAGCCTGGGGCACGAGGCGGGCGATCAGATACTGCGCGAAGCGGCGGAGCGGCTCGCCGGCGTCACCCGGGATGGAGATCTCCTCTCCCGGCAGGGCGGGGACGAGTTCCTGCTGTTCCTCGACGATCTCGGCGCCGACGCCCACCAGGCGAGCGAGGCCGCCGCACGGAGGGCGATCGCCGCCTTCGAAGCCCCGTTCCACGTCAGCGGCCTCGAGTTCCAGCTCGGTGCCACCATCGGTGTGAGCCTCTACCCGCGGGATGGCGGCTCCTTCGGCGAGCTGCTGCGAAACGCCGACATCGCCATGTATCAGGCCAAGCGCTCGGGCCGGGGGATCCATGCCATGTATGCGCCGGGGGCTCCGGACCCACGTGGGCGGCTGACCATGGGCGCCCGCCTGCGCCGGGCGCTGGCCAACCAGGAGTTCGTCCTGCACTTCCAGCCTATCCTCGCCCTGCACGATGGCCGCCTCGCGGGCATGGAGGCGCTCATCCGCTGGGAGGATCCGGAGCGCGGGCTGCTGCTTCCGGCTGACTTCATCCCCGCAGCTGAAGAGACGGGACGGATCGTCGAGATCGGGGCCTGGGTGGCGGACGCCGCCTGCCGTCAGCTCCGGGCCTGGGACGATCTCGGTTACGAGCTCACGCTCGGCTTCAATGTCTCTCCTGTCCAGCTGCGACGCAAGGGCTACGCGCTCGAGCTCGCAGAGACCTTCGCTCGCAACCGGGTGGATCCGCGAAAGGTCATGGCCGAGGTCACCGAATCGGTGGCGATGGAGGACATCTCGCAGACCGGCGTCGTGTTCGCCCAACTCGCGGACCTCGGCGTCCAGCTCGCGATCGACGACTTCGGGGCGGGCCATTCTTCCCTGACGCGCCTGCGCCACCTTCCGTTCACTGTGCTCAAGATCGATCGGGCGCTTCTGCACGGTGTCGACGAGGATCCCTCGGCCCCGGCCGTGGTCGAGGCCACGCTGGCGCTCGCCAAGGCGCTCAAGCTGCGCACGGTGGCCGAGGGGGTCGAGACCGAGGTGCAACGACGCTGGCTCACGGCTCACGGCTGTGAGTACGCGCAGGGCTTCGGCCTCGCCAGGCCGATGCCCGGCCCGCAGGCGACCGAATTCCTCCAGTGCGCGGGTGACGACGAGCCCGCGTCTGCTTACGCGAGCTTGAGCGCGCCGTCGTAGCCTCAGCGCCGTGGTGGTCACCGCTCGCGGGCTGGTCAAGACCTTCGGCGCCGACCGGGCCGCGCGCCGGGTCCTCGACGGCGCCGACCTCGACGTGGCCAGGGGCGAGGTGGTCGCGGTACTCGGGCGGTCGGGGACCGGCAAGTCGACCCTCCTGCACCTGCTCGGCGGACTCGACCGTGCAGAAGCCGGAGCCATCGAGGTGGCCGGCGTCCGCGTGGACGGGGCGAGCGAGCGCGAGCTCAGCGCCCTTCGCTGCCGGAGTATCGGCTTCGTCTTCCAGTTCTTCCATTTGCTGCCCGAGCTCGGCGGCGAGGCCAACGTGCTGCTGGCGGGACGAGTGCGCGGCGCCCATCCAGATGCACCGGCTCGCGGGCGTGAGCTGGTCGACCGGCTCGGCCTGCGACCCGTCGCCGGCTCTCTTCCGTCACAGCTCTCAGGCGGGGAGCAGCAGCGGTTCGCCATCGCCCGGGCGCTGGTGAACGATCCGGCGGTGCTGCTCGCCGACGAGCCGACGGGCAACCTCGACGCCCACGCCGGTGCGGAGGTCCTCGAACTGCTTCGCTCTGGCGCCGACGAAGGTCGAGCCGTCGTGATGGTGACCCACGACGCGGCGGCCACCGAGATCGCCGACCGGGTGCTGCGCCTCGAGGAGGGGCAGCTCGTAGCCGGGGCCCTGGCCGCCTCCGCCGCGTCTTGACGGCGGTCCTCCACAC
>JACCYI010000056.1 GCA_013696535.1 Solirubrobacterales bacterium | reverse complement strand
CATCAACGGCTTGAAGGTGGTCAATGACACCCTGGGCCACGAGGTCGGCGATCGGGTGCTCGAGACGACCGCCGAGCGCCTGCTCGGCAGCGTACGAGACGAGGACACGGTGGCCCGCTTCGGCGGGGATCAGTTCGTGATCGCGGCTGCCGGGTTGTCCACCGGGGCCTTGCGTGGTCTCGCCGACCGTCTTGTTCGCACCTTGGGCGCCCCGATCGACGACGACGATGCCTCCGTCCAGCGGACCGTCTCGGTCACCGTCGGGATGGCGAAGTCCGACACCCGCATGCAGGCTCAGGACCTGCTTCGCCGGGCTGACGTCGCCATGCATCAGGCCAAGCGGGCCGGGACCAGTTGGGGGTTCTACGAGGAGGGGCAGCAGGGGCTGCCAGGGGATGAGCTGGTGCTGCACAGCGCGCTACACGGTGCCCTTGATCGCCAGGAGCTCTCCGTGGTCTATCAACCGATCTTCGAGTCCGACACGGGCAGGATCACGGCCGTCGAGGCGCTGATCCGCTGGACGCATCCCGAACTTGGACGGGTCGGCCCGGACCAGTTCATACCCATCGCCGAGAAGCACGGGCTGATCGCGGCCATGGGGGATTGGGTGCTCCGGCAGGCCGCCGAGCAGGGCGCCGTCTGGAACACGGAAGCGGAGCGCCCCACTCTTATGGCGGTCAACGTGTCGCCGCGTCAGCTCGTCGATCCCGCCTTCGCCGATCGCGTGGAGGCGATCCTGCTCGAAGCTGGTCTGACGCCCAACCTCTTGTCGATCGAGATAACTGAAACGGTCCTGATGGCCGACGACGCCACCACGGTGAGAAATCTTCGGCGCCTCGACCAGCTCGGCACGCGGCTCGCGCTCGACGACTTCGGTACGGGCTACTCCAGCCTCTCCCATCTGCGACGACTTCCGATCAGCGTCGTCAAGATCGATCGCAGCTTCATCGACGGCCTGGCCACCGAGAAGGACGACTCAGCGATCGTGAGCGGCGTGATCGGCATGGCCAGGGGCCTGGATCTGAAGATCATCGCCGAAGGCGTCGAGACCAAAGCGCAGGCCGACGCCTTGCGAGGACTCTCATGTGACTTCATGCAGGGATACCTCTTCGCCCGGCCTCTCCCTCGGGACGCTGTCTCTAAGCTGCTTGGACTTGAGCCCGGGGCCCCTCCGGCCGACGATGTTCCTCCCGAAGCCGGGCGCGACCATTCGTGGCGGGCTTCGCTGGCGCGTTGACGCTCGGCCGGCCGGCCGCCATGCTGCAGGTGTGCCTCCACGCTTTGACTCCGAGCACCGGCAGGACGGCGACCGCGGCGAACACGGCGGCTTTACCCCGCTCTATCTGCAGGCGCTTATGGATCGGGACGCCCGCCGCGCCCGCGGGGTGATCGAGACGGCCGTCGAGGCCGGCATGCCGGTCCCGGACATCTATGCGGAGATCTTCGAGCCCGCGCTGCGGGAGGTGGGGCACCTTTGGGCGATCGAGCAGCTCAACGTTGCTCAAGAGCACTTCGCCACGAGCGTCACCCAGGGCCTGGTCGCGGTCCTCGGACCGCAGATCCGGGTCCCGCCGACGGAGGGGCGCCTCGCGATAGTGACGAGCGCCCCCGACGAGTTGCACCAGCTCGGGGTCCAGATGGTCTCTGATCTCCTCGAAGCCGAGGGCTGGGAGGTGGTCAGCCTGGGGGCGGCCACGCCCGCGCACGACCTGATCGAGCTGGTGGAGATGGAGTGCCCCGATCTCGTCGCGCTCTCGGCGTCGACGGCCGGCCGGCTGCCGGGAGTCGCGGAAGTCCTGCCCAGGCTCGCCGCACTGCGGCCTCGGCCGCTGGTCGTGGTCGGCGGCAGCTTGTTCACCGGGGAAGCCGGTGAGCTGGCGAAGGAGCTCGGAGCCGACCTCGTGATCTCCGATGCGCGGGCGCTCGTGGCCGTTCTTCGCGAGCGATTCGGAATACCCGAGCCAGAAGTCGGCTAGGCCGCGGACGCCAGCGGTTCCCCCGCGCTGACGCGCTGGCGCACCGGCCGGCCGACCCGGTCCGGCGGCGGACCGGACGCCGGCTTGGGTCCGCCCCCGGGAAACGACAGCCGCAGGACCTTCTTGGCCACGGAGCGGTACTGCCGTCCGAGCGGGCCGCTCGAGTAAGGGAGGCCGTAGCGCCGGCAGATCGCCTTCACGCGAGGCGCGATCTCTGCGTACCGCTTCGTGGGGATGTCGGGGAACAGGTGGTGCTCGATCTGGTAGGAGAGGTTGCCCGTCATGACGTGGAAGAGCGGGCTCCCGTCCAGGTTGCAGGAACCCAGAAGCTGGCGCACGTACCAACCGCCCCGGCTCTCGCGCTCGAACTGCTCTTCGGTGAACGTCTCCGCGCCCTCGGGAATGTGGCCCATGAAGACGATGGTGTGGACCCAGACGTTGCGCGCGACGTTCGCCGTCACGGAGGCGAGAAGCGTGGTGCGGGCGGACCTTCCCGACAACACCGGGAAGACCACGTAGTCCTTGCCGAGCTGACGGACCGCCTTGCGGGCGAAGGCCGCGAGCTCGGTCCTGGCCTCAGACCAGGGTCGCTCGCCGCGTCTCACCGCATCGAGCTCCATGTCGTAGAGGGCGATGCCCCATTCGAACGTCGCAGCCATGAGGATCCCGTAGATGGGCTGCAGCAGATAGACCGGATGCCAGGGCTGGTCGGCATCGACGCGCATGGCCGAGTAGCCCAGGTCGCGGTCCTTGCCGACCACGTTCGTGTAGGTGTGGTGCTGAAAGTTGTGGGAGCGCTTCCAGGACCGGGCGGTGGACGCCGCATCCCACTCCCAGGTCGAGGAGTGGATCGTCGGATCGCGCATCCAGTCCCACTGGCCGTGCATCACGTTGTGGCCGATCTCCATGTTCTCCAGGATCTTCGCCACGGTCAGCAACGCGGTTCCCCCGATGACCGCGGGTCTGTGCCTGGAGAACAGCAGCGTGCCCCGACCGGCGAGCTCCAGCGCCCGCTGCACTGCGATGACCCGCCGGATGTAGGCGGCATCGCGGGCGCCGAGGTCGGCGCGGACCTCGTCGCGGAGGGCGTCGAACTCGCTTGCGATCGCGTCGAGGTCTTCGGAGCTCAGACGCTCCAGGGGGCTTGCGAACTTCACGGTGTGGGGGCTCTCAGACGTGGTTAGGAAAAGAACTCAAAGGAGGATCTCTACGGGCCCGGCCGCGGCGGAGACGCACGTCTGGATCATGTCGCCCGGGGTGCCGTGCACTTCACCCGTACGGAGATCACATACCCGCCCTGACCGCAGGCGACCCACGCAGGTGTGGCAGTTGCCCATCCGGCAGCCGCTGGGGAGCAGCGCTCCGGCACTCTCTCCAGCTTGCAGTAGCGGCGTCGATCCGCCGGCGTCCACGGCAAGGCCGCTGCGGACGAAGGTCACCCGCCCGCCCGCCCCGGCCGCGCCGAGGGGTGTCCTGAAGCGCTCGACGCACAGCCGGTCACTAGCCCGGGCGGCAGCGAAGTGAGATTCGAGCCCGTCGAGCAGCTCGCCGGGGCCGCACGCGAAGGTCTCCCGCCGGAGCCAGTCTCCGGCCAGGTTGGCCAGCGCGGCCGGGGTCGGACGCCCATGGAGATCGGTGTGCCACTCGTGCAGGCGCAGTTCGCCGGAGAAGGCCAGGCGACGCAGCTCGGCGCCGAAGATGACCTCCTCGCGGGTCCGCTCTATGTGGATCAGGACGACGTCGGGCAGGCCCCCGGCGAGGGCTCGCAACATCCCCATCACGGGTGTGATGCCGCTGCCGGCGGTGATGAACAGGAGGCGGTCCGGTATCCGATCTCCCAGCCGGAAGCTCCCCGCGGCCTGCTCGAGACCGACGATGGTCCCGGGCTCAGTGTGATGGACGAGCTGAGCGGACACGCTCCCGCCCGCGACCGCCTTGACGGTGACGGCGATGCAGCCGTCGGAAGCTCCGGGCCGCGAGGTGAGCGAGTAGCTGCGGTGGTGGCGCACCCCGTCGATCTCGACGCTCAGGCGGACGTACTGTCCTGCCTCATGTCCCAGCCAGTCACGGCCCGGCCGCAGGACGACCGAAGCCGAGTCAGCGGTCTCCGGAATGACGGCCACGACGCGGCCGCGCAGCTCTCGCGAGGACCACAGGGGGTTGACGAAGCTCAGGTAGTCGTCCGGCAGCAGCGGAGTGGTCAGCCAGGTGGCGGCGTCGAGAAGGCGACGGCGCGCGCGGGGGCGACGCGAGGTGGCAGCGGCGCCCATGTCGCGGGCACACGATAGCCCGGAGCCGCCCGCGTCCTATCGTGCGCGCCATGTCCTCGATCCCCGAGCGCGGGCAGGTGGGCGAGCGCGACGGGACGCCCGACCGCTCACAGGACGATGCCCTGCATGCGCGCCTGGCCACCCTGACCCTCCGCGACGAGCACCGCTTGGGCCGCCGGCTGGAGCGGGTGCGCCGCACTGCCGGCGCGCAGCCGCTGGCGTACACGCGCCTGGTCGAAGAGGTTGCGCAGGCCGAAACGCGGATGGCCCGCCGCCGGGAGGCGCTGCCGGCAATCTCCTATCCACCCGAGCTTCCGGTCAGCCTCCGCCGTGACGACCTGCTCGAGACCATTCGCGACCACCAGGTCGTCGTCGTAGCCGGCGAGACGGGTTCGGGCAAGACGACCCAGCTCCCGAAGCTGTGCCTGGAGCTCGGCCGCGGGATGCGCGGCACGATCGCCCACACCCAGCCCCGGCGGCTGGCCGCCCGCACCGTCGCCGAGCGGATCGCCGACGAGCTCGACGTCCGGCTCGGTGAAGCTGTCGGATATGCCGTGCGCTTCTCAGACCGGTCGCGCGACGACACGCTGGTGCGCCTGGTCACCGACGGGCTGCTGCTGGCCGAGGTCCAGCACGATCGGTTGCTGCGTCGCTACGACACGGTGATCGTCGACGAGGCGCACGAGCGCAGCTTGAACATCGACTTCCTGCTCGGCTACCTGAAGTTGATCCTGCCGCGCCGGCCTGATCTCAAGCTGATCCTCACGTCGGCGACGATCGATCCCCACCGCTTCAGCCGCCACTTCGGGAACGCGCCGATCGTCGAGGTGTCGGGTCGCACCTATCCGGTCGAAGTGCGCTACCGACCGCTCGTGGATCCGGACACCGGAGCCGAGCCCCGCGATCCGATCGAGGCGATCGGCGACGCGGTCGACGAGCTAATGGCCGAGCGCCCGGGCGACGTGCTGGTCTTCTTGAGCGGGGAGCGCGAGATCCGCGACACCACCGAGGCCCTGCGAGGGCGGTTGCGGTCAGACATCGAGGTCCTGCCGCTCTTCGCGCGGCTGTCCGCCGCCGAGCAGCGGCGCGTCTTCCGGCCCCACACGGGGCGGCGGGTGGTGCTGGCCACCAACGTCGCCGAGACGTCGCTCACCGTCCCGGGCATCCGCTACGTCGTGGACCCGGGCACCGCGCGCATCAGCCGTTACAGCGCTCGCTTGAAGGTCCAGCGTCTGCCGATCGAACCGATCTCCCGGGCATCGGCCGATCAGCGCAAGGGCCGCTGCGGCCGCACCTCGGACGGCATCTGCCTCCGCCTCTACACCCAAGACGACTTCCACGATCGCCCCGAGTTCACCGATCCCGAAATCCTTCGCACGAGCCTCGCCTCGGTCATCCTCCAGATGGCCGCGAGCGGCCTCGGCGACCCCGCCGACTTCCCGTTCCTCGATCCGCCCGACCGCCGCCAGATCCAAGACGGCTACAACCTGCTCCACGAGCTCGGCGCCCTCGACGGGTCCGCGAAGGATTCACGGCCCCGTCTCACCCCGCTCGGCCGCCGTCTGGCGCAGCTTCCGGTGGATCCGCGCATGGGCAGGATGGTGCTCGAAGCCGACGGGCTCGGGTGCGCCGACGAGGTCATCGTGATCGCCGCGGCGCTCTCCATTCAAGATCCGCGGGAGCGGCCCGCTGATCATCGTCAGGCCGCCGACGCCCAGCATGCGCGCTTCGCGGACGAACGCTCCGACTTCCTCGCATACCTGAACCTCTGGCGGCATCTGCGCGACCTGCAGGGCGAGTTGTCGGGAAATCAGTTCCGCAAGCGCTGCAAGGCCGAGTTCCTCCATCACCTGCGGATCCGTGAGTGGCAGGATCTGGTGGCGCAGCTCCGCCAGGCGGCCAGGAGCGCCGGGGTGACGATCAACCAGGCGCCCGCCGAGCCCCAGCCCGTTACCGTTGCGCTGCTGTCGGGCCTGCTGTCTCACATCGGGCTGAAGGACGTCTCTAAGCGGGAGTACCAGGGGGCGCGCGGGGCGCGTTTCGCGATCTTCCCGGGCTCCGTGCTGGCCAAGCGGCAACCAAGTTGGGTGATGGTGGCCGAGCTCGTCGAGACCTCGCGACTGTGGGGCCGCACGGCCGCGTCGATCCAGCCGGGCTGGGTCGAGCCGCTCGCGGACCACCTGCTCAAGCGCACCTACGATGAGCCCCGGTGGGAACGCCGGCGGGGCGCAGTGGTGGCGACGGAGCGGGCCTCCCTCTACGGGCTCCCCATCGTCGCCGGGCGGACCGTCGCCTACGGGGGCATCGATCCGGAGCTGTCGCGGGAGCTGTTCATCCGTCGCGCACTCGTGGAAGGCGACTGGGACACCCGCCACCCCTTCTTCGCCCACAACGTCGAGCTGCGCGACGAGGTCGAGAAGCTGGAGGACCGCGTCAGGCGGCGCGACATCCTGGTCGACGACCAGGTCATCTTCGACTTCTTCGACACGCGGGTGCCCGCGTCGGTCGTGTCTGCGGCCCACTTCGATCGCTGGTGGAAGGACGAACGTCGTCGCGATGCGGACAAGCTCACGCTGACCCGCGAGGCGCTGATAGCGCCCGAAGCCGCCGGCGCGACAGACATCCGCGCGTGGCCCGAGGCATGGCGGCAGGGGGATGAGCGGCTGCGTCTCTCCTACCGCTTCGAGCCGGGATCGGAGCATGACGGGGTGACCGTCCACGTCCCGCTGGGGATTCTCGGCCGCTTGCACGCCGACCGCTTCGAATGGCTGGTGCCGGCGCTGCGGCCGGAGCTGGTCACGGCCCTGATCCGCGGGCTGCCCAAGGATCTGCGGCGGCCTCTTGTGCCGGTACCAGACGTCGTAGCTCAGGTGGTGGAGCTCCTCAAGCCTCGCCGGGAGCCACTGCTCGACGCGCTGACCCGCGAGCTCGAGCGGCTTCGCGGGGTGCGGGTGCCGCGGGAGGACTGGGCGCTCGAGCGGCTACCGGCGCATCTGCGAATGACCTTCCGGATCGAAGACGAGCACGGCGAGCCCATCGCCGAAGGACATGACCTCGCCCGTCTGCGCGAGAAGGTCCGTCCCCGGCTGCAGGCGGAGCTGACCGCTGCAGCCCCGGACCTCGAGCGCCATGGGCTGAGTGCGTGGACGATCGGCACGCTGCCCCGGACGGTCGCGCTGCCGGGCAGCGGCGGTGAGTTGAAGGCGTACCCCGCGCTCGTCGATGAGGGGGATGCCGTCGGTGTGCGCGTGCTCGACACGCTCGAAGCCCAGCGCGCCTCGATGCTTACGGGCACGCGTCGGCTGCTGTCGCTGACGATTCCCTCGCAGAGCCGCCTTGTGCGCGAGCGGCTCGACATAGCCGCCCAGTATGCGCTCAGCTCGCTGCCTCGCTCCAGCCCGACCGCCGTGCTCGAGGACGCCGCCACCGCGGCGATCGACGCGCTCATGACGCAGGCCGGCGGCCCGGCCTGGAACGCGACGGGCTTCGCGCGTCTGCGCGGACACGTCGCCGGCAATCTCTTCGATTCGACGGTTGATGCGGTCGAACGGGTGGTCGTGATCTTCGCAGCTGAGCGCGCGGTCCGTGAGCGCTTGGCCGGGCTGACTGCCGCCTCGTTGCTTCCCGTGCGCTCCGACGTGGAGGAGCAGCTGCGGCGGCTGGTCCATCCCGGCTTCATCACCGCCGCCGGAACCGGGCGCCTGGCCGACCTCGAGCGCTACCTCCGCGCCGCGGACCGGCGCCTCGAACGGTTTCCGGGCGCGCCGGCGGCGGACCTCGCACGCATGGCCGAGGTCCACGAGCTCGAGGAGGCCTATCGCCGCCGCGTCGAGGCGCGGCCGGTTGCGGATGGGCTGCATGAGGTGTTCTGGATGCTCGAAGAGCTCCGCGTCAGCCTCTTCGCACAGGCGCTCGGCACACGCGGCTCCGTGTCCGCCAAGCGGATCCGGCGAGCCCTCGAGAACTAGCCCTCCGGGCAGTCCAGCAGGTACTCGAGGACCTCTGAACGGCGCGCGGTGGCCAGGCCGATCCGGGTGTCGGCAGCTCCGTAGTACAGGTGCAGCATCTCCGGATCAGGCTCGTTGACCAAGCCGCAGGGGAAGACGACGTTCGGGACGTCCCCGGTGACCTCGTACTCGGCCTTGGGACCCAGGACCCAGTCGTCCGAGCGCCGGACTACCTTCGTGGGCTGATCGAGGTCGAGCAGGGCCAGACCAGCGCGGTACAGCCCGCCGGCCACCGTCTCGCGGACTCCGTGGTAGACGACGAGCCAGCCGTGCTCGGTTTCGAGCGGGGGAGCGCCCATACCGATCCGCGCCGAGTCCCACCACCCACCTGGCCGGCGGCCCATGGTCTTCTCGGGCGTGCGCCAGCTCTTGAGGTCGGTCGAGCGCGACAACCAGACGTCGGCGCCCTGCACGGAGGTCGGCCGGTGGAAGAGGATCCAGTCCCCGTCGACCCGGCGCGGCAGCAGGACGGCGTTCTTGTCTTCCGGCGACATCGCCATGCCGAGGCGCTCGAACTTCCTGAAGTCCTCGGTCTGCGCGAGGGCGACCCCGGGCCCGCTCGGGCCGAAGGCGGTGTAGGAGATGATCCAGCGGCCAAGCTCTGCGACCCAGGTAACCCGTGGGTCCTCGAGACCCCACTCCTCCTCCGGCTGCGAGCCGTCGTAGATGAGACAGGGTTCATCGTCGACGACCCAGTTGGAGACGCCGTCGCGCGAGCGGGCGCAGGTGAGGTGCGAGAACCCGCGCCGGTCCTCCACCCGGCAGAGCAGGACGGTCTGGTCTCCGACCCGCGTGGCCCCGGCGTTCATGACCGCGTTGATGGGATAGGGCCAGCGCTCGGGTGCAAGGACCGGATTACCCGGGTGGCGGGTGAAGAGGGTGGCGCTACTGCGCCTCGAGGACTCGCTCATACACGCGAAGATAGTCCTCGACCATGCGGTCTGAGTTGAAGCGCCGCTCGGCCTGCGCGCGGCAGGCGGCGCGGTCCAGGCGCACGGCTCGCTCGACGCCCGCCACCGCGGCCTCGACGCCGTCGGCCAGCACGCCGGTGATCCCCTCGTCGACGACTTCAGGCATCGAGCCGCGCGGGGCGGCGACCACGGGCGTGCCGCAGAGCATGGATTCGACGACCGAGAGGCCGAAGGGCTCCGCGAAGGCGATGGGATGCAGCACGCAGGCGGCGGTGCCGAGGATCGCCGCGCGCTGCTCTGGGCCGACCGACCCGCAGTAGCGCACGCTCACCTCGTCGACGTGCGGCTCGATCTCGCGCGCGAAGTAACTCTCATCCTGGATCGGACCGCAGAGGATCAGCGGTCGCCCCGCACGCCGGGCGATCTCCACCGCCTGCGCCGTGTTCTTGTCGGGATGGATGCGCCCGAAGCAGACCAGCGACTCTCCGCCGTCGGGGGAGAAGGGAAGCTGGGAGACGTCGACGCCGTGGTGCACCGTGGCGACGTAGGAGATCTCAGATGAGCGGTCGGCGTCCGAGATGGAGACGAACGCGCTGTCGGAGCCCTGGTACGCGGGGAGGATCCGCGGTGAGGAGAAGCCGTGGATCGTGGTGACCATCGGTGTGTCGGTCAGGCTCGAGAAGGCCAGCGGAAGCCAGTCGAGATGGTTATGGATCAGATCGAAGCCGTTCTCGTCGGCACTTCGCAGCGCGTGGGCGACGTGCAGCGCTTCCCAGATCCTCCCGTCAGCGTCCGCGTCCTCCTGGTACGGCCGCGGACAGACGCCGTCGAGCTGGGCGCCCGTGACGGAATCCAAGGTCGCGAACAACGTCACGTCCACGCCGCGGGCCGCGAGGCCGTCTGCCAGCAGCCCGGTCACGAGCTCCCACGGCCCGTAGTGGCGCGGCGGGGTGCGCCAGGCGATCGGGCCGAGCAGCCCCAACTTCACTCGGGCAAACTCGCCCGCAGGCCCGCGGCGTCCAGCGCGAGCAGGGCTTGCAGGTACGCCAAGGTCGACTCGGCGCCCTGGTTGCGATTGACCGCGTGCTCGCCGAGACCGTCGTGGCAGCCGCCCGTGGTGAAGTCATAGACCGCCACTCCCAGCCCGTTGCGGCCCAGAAACCACTCGAACGCCCGCACCGCTCGGCGCGCATGGACGTCGTCGTGGGAGGCGGCGAAGGCCTCGACCTGAGCTTCGACCAGCGCGGCGGCGTCGAGCGGCTGCTCCTCTCCCTCGTCCGTCCGAGAGCCACCCCGCACACGGCCCAGGTGCCCGATCAGACGCACGTGCCGGCCGTCGACTCCGAGCTCGGCCGCGTACCAGTCCAGCGAGCGCAGCCCTTCTTGCACGAGCTCCTGGTCAGACAGGCAGGCGCCGGCGGCAATCAGAGCCTGCGGCAGCCGGGCGTTGTCGTAGGCGAGGACGTCTTCGGCCCAGTGCCAGTCCGCCGACGCGTTCGCGCGCTGCCGATCGGCGAGGCGCTCAGCCAGATCCCGCAGCACATCCCGGCCGATCCCCGAGCGACACGCGCGGGCCAGTCCGAGCATGGCGAACGCCATGGTGCGCGGCGACTGCTGCTCGGCCAGCACCGGGAGCAGATCGACCAAGAGGTCCCGGCTGGGCTCCAGAAGCGCCGACGGGGGCTCCATCCCGACGATCTCGCCAAGCGCCCACGCCGTGCGCCCGAGATGGTCGCCGACCTGCGGCTCGTCGAGCCAGCGGCGATCGTAGGACAGGAAGTTGTGCATGCCACGCTCCGCCGGCGACCAGGCGTGACGCAGGAACGCGACCGCGAGGGCAAGCGTGCGAGCGTGTGACTCCTCGCCCGTGGTGCGGCGCAGCCCGAGGGCGACGATCGCCAGCCGGGCGACGTCATCGGTGCAGTAGCCCGACGCACGGTCGGGGACGATGCCGTCCGCATGCTGCACGATGCCCACGTCGTCGACCAGCGTGAGCAGATGGGAAAGGCGTGCCCGAGGAAGCGTGGTGGTGGACGGCCGCCGCATCGGGTTGCGCGGGCCGAGGGAGACGGCTTCGCGGAGAACTTCGGCGGTCTGGCGCCCGACCGACGGCCAGGCCAGCTCGTGACCCACCTTCTGCGCGGTCCGGCGCACGAGCTCGAGTCGCTCTGGATCGTCGAGCAGGACGTTGACCGCCGTGGCCAGGGCGGAGGGGTCATCGAATGGCACGAGCACTCCGGCGCCGGACTCGAGCAGATCCGTAGCGTAGAAGTAGGGGGTCGACACGGTCGGGCACCCGGCGACGATGGCGAAGGTCAGGGCTCCCGACACGATCTGCTCGCGTGAGCGGTAGGGCGTGAGGTAGATGTGTGTCGCCCGGAGCATCGACCCGAGCTCATCCACGCTCAGGAAGCGGTCGTCGAAGGTGACGTGGTCTTCGAGGTCGAGATCGCGGACGAGGCGCTCGAGCGACAGCCGGTACTCCTCGCCGTGCTGCTTGACGATCTCCGGGTGCGTCTGGCCGGCCACCACGTAGAGCACCTCGGGGTGGCGGGCGACGATGGCGGGCATCGCCTCGATCGCGACCTCGATGCCCTTGCCAGGTGAAATCAGGCCGAAGGTGGCCAGCACACGGCGGTCTGGATCGAACGAGCCGTGTTCCGCCGCGTCGTCGCCGCGTCGAGGTCCGGGCAGCAGCCGGCGCCGGCCTCCGCCGCCGTTCGAGGGCAACAGCTCCGTCGGCCCCCCATGGGGGATGATCCGGACCCGCTCGGGCGTGACGAAGCGGGCGTCGAGGATCATGCGCTTGGCGGTCTCGGTGAACACGCAGACCAACGCGGCCTCGGCGCACAGTGCCCGCAGCGTCTCCGCCTGACCGACCGAGGGCGTCGACAGGACGGTGTGGAGGGTCAGCACCATTGGCCGCTGCATCTCCCGGGCGAGTGAGAGGGCATGAGCGCCATCCGGTCCGCCGAAGATCCCGTATTCGTGCTGCATGACCACGACATCGTCGCCGCGCCGGTCGAGCACACGTGCGGCTGCGGCGTAGTCTCCGCGCTGGTCCTGAAGAATGCGCGCCACCACTTCGGGCGCCTGCTCGGCGTCCTCGTCCCGGACGATTGCCGCCAGATCCACGGAGCTCACGCCGTCCGCGCCGAGCAGCGCTTCGCGCAGATCGCGCGAGAAGGTGCCGATGCCGCATGCGCGCGGTGGATACGTGGAGACGATGGCGACCCGCAAGGTCGGACGAGTCTATGACCGCAGGTGAGCGCCGGACGAACCGGTTGTCACAGGACGGTTCGTGCACCCCTCCTTGATCATCGGCGAAAGGAGTACGCGCAGGGGGACAGCCCGTTAGGCGAGCCGGCTGCGAGGAGGAGGAGGAGCAGGGCGGCTTGCTTCATCCGTGGAGGCGAATGCGACGGGCTGCCCCCGACGCTGTTCCGAGCGTAGCGCGCGAGTTGTCCGAATGCAAACACCCCACAAGTTGGAGAACGGGCCCTGGACTATGCGTCTAGTGGATCTGTCATCCGGGCCAGATCCTCGGCCGAGGCGACCAGAACCTCCAGCCCGGCCACGGTGACGGGTCGCGCGTCGGCGAGCAGGTCCCGGTACCCATCCGTGCCGGCCGGACGGTCGACGACGACGAGCGCTGCGCCGGAGGACCGCACGTCCTCGAGAGCGCCGCGTAAGCGATCGAGGTTGCGTCCGTAACGCGCCGGCACGATCGTGAGCGGCGTCGACGGATCGTGCGCGCGCCCGTAGGCGGCGGCAGCGGCGTCGCCGGCGATCACATGCTCGACGCGGTGGCGGTGCAGAATCTGCAGGGGGCGGATCCACGCCTCGTCGCTGAGCGCGTCGGCGTCTGGAGCGGGGGAGTAAGACGGTGCTTGCAGCATCTCCTCATGTTCGGTCTTCAGTCGTCGGCTCCTGCCGCGGTACTCCAACGCGGCGGTCAGCTGGCCGGCGAGCGCGGTTCGCACTGCTAGATTCCGCCTCCTCACGTCACGCGCGTGGTGGGCGTAGCTCAGTTGGTAGAGCTCCTGGTTGTGGTCCAGGCGGTCGCGGGTTCGAGTCCCGTCGCTCACCCTCCTTGCAGAGCCAGATATGGCCCTACAGCGGCGATCCGCAGCCGCGACGGGGTCCAATCGGGGTCCAATTTCCCTCGAGAGCTTCGGCAAAGGCGGTGAGTCGGCTGCCCGACGCTGCCGCGGGCAGGCCGCCGACAACAGGCTGAGACGGTCCGACCTGGACCCTTCGACGTTGGCGTTGGTCCTTCCACCCTGCGGAGCCGCCCGGCGGCGTTCGACGAGCCATCCGCCTGTAGAGCGGCTCCGGGCGGCGGACCGGGACCAGCTCAATTCCGGACTCGGCTTCATGCGCGCGTCACGCTGGACTGAGCAGTGATCACCGAGCTGCCGGCTTCACGCGAGAGGAGCACTCTCGTCCGGAGTGCCGCATTCACGCGAGGCTGTCGCGTAAATAGCTCGCGAGACGATGTAGACGCAACGGTGGGACGAACCCACCGAATCTCGCGTGCGGAGCGCGCCTCGTCCCATCAGAACCCGGTCTTGGCGCGTCGCGACGACTGTTGTCCCACGACCGATTGACGCACCAGTTCATGGACCGGTTTGTGCGACAGCCTCACGCGAAAGCGATAGCGCTGCACACAACTCGCGCAGGCAGCTGCGGCTGGAGGTACACCTGGCGACGAGCGAAAACTGGCCACCCCAATGGTCTTGGTCCGCGAAATGGGTCACATGGAGGCCCTTCGCCTGTGCCCCAGTTACGGTGCCGTGATCGAGCCTTGAGAGGCCTTGGACGACCTCGCGTCCACTGCAGTGACCGCTGTCGTTGGCGGGTAGGTAAGAAGGCGTGGCGCGCGACGCATCCGCTTGGCTGGAGGCTGATCCGCCAGATGGATATCGAGGATCGCTCGCCCCTGCAGATGCTCCGCGAGGCCGGATTTTGCGTCCCCTGAGCCGATGGACCTGTCGCGCACCGCACGTACAGCACGGACCCCAACCCGAGGTACCTGGTTGCAGATCGGCATCTCCATCCTCCATCACGACCACGACTACATCGAGCGTCGTGGCGGTCACGCGTTCTTCAGCCACCTGCGCGGTGCGCCCGACCGTACCCGCTATCGGGAGGAGGCGCTGCAGCGTGGCGAGCGGCTTTACGATGACGCCGTCGCGGCTGGCGGGACGCCTGAGGAGATCTGCGGTGCCGGTTTGATCGTGCTGCAGCGCGCCGCTCTCGCCGTCGACGAGTTCCTCACCGCCCCCCAGGCCAAGACCGAGCCGGTCGGCGAGGCGGTCGCCGCCTGAGCACGGCC
>JACCYI010000083.1 GCA_013696535.1 Solirubrobacterales bacterium | reverse complement strand
TTCACCTGCTGCCACCCGGCGCTCGCCCGGAGCGCTCAGGTGGCGCTGACGCTTCGGCTGCTCGGCGGGCTCACTACTGCGGAGATCGCTCGTGCGTTCGACGTGCCCGAGCCGACGATGGCTCAGCGACTCGTCCGGGCCAAAGGCAAGATCCGAGCCGCGAGGGTCCCGTACCGCGTGCCCGACGAGCAGGATCTTCCGGAGCGGCTGAGTGCCGTGCTCGCCGTCGTCTACCTAGGTCTTCAACGAGGGTTACGCGGCGAGCGCGGGCGACCAACTCGTCCGTGAGGAGCTCTGCGCGGAGGCCATCCGGCTCGGTCGGCTGCTGGATGGGATCCTGCCCGACGAGCCCGAGGTGCTCGGGCTGCTGGCGCTCATGCTGCTCGTCGAGTCCCGCCGCGCGGCCCGCACGACCCCGAGCGGGGACCTCGTCCTGCTTGCGGACCAGGACCGCGGCGTGTGGGACTCAGAGCTCATCGCCGAGGGGCACTCGCTGGTCCGGCGCAGCCTGGCGCTCGACAGACCCGGCCCGTACCAACTGCAGGCCGCGATGCAGGCGGTTCACAGCGATGCGGCCGCCGCGCCGCTCACCGAGTGGGGCCAGATACTGCAGCTCTACGACCGCCTGCTCGCGCTTGCCCCAACGCCGTTCGTGGCCCTCAACCGAGCTGTCGCGGTCGCGGAGGTCGAAGGCCCCGAGGCGGCGCTCGCGCTCGTGGATGAGGTACCCCTCGACAACTCGCACCGTCGCGATGCGATTCGCGCCGACCTCCTGCGCCGCCTCGACCGCAAGAGCGAGGCAGCGCAGGCCTACGAAGCCGCCATCGCCCGCTCCGAGAACGAGGCCGAGCGCAGCTTCCTGCGGCGGCGCCTGCAGGCCATGGACGACAGGTGAGACCGTGGGCTCGACGTTCCGGCCGCTGAGCGAGGGTGCGGAAGATCCCCCCGTCGGGTTGGGCGCAGTAGCGCAGAGCCGTTTACTTCCTGTCTGCGCACGGGTTCAGCGCTAATCGGATGGGCCCACTCTGCCGATGCTTCTCGGAATGTCCGTGCCTACCGTTTCTCGTCCCGCGCGGTATGTGACGGTGGTCGTCGCCGCGCTGTGCGCGGTGGGCATGTCCGCGACCGTCGCTGCCTACTTCCTGACGGGCCGGATGCAGGGCTGGACGATCAACGGTGCGTGGATGACGCTGGCGGTCGCCGGCGTCGTCGCCCTGGCCGCCGCCCGCGTGCGTGCTCTGCCGTCCGCACGCCTCGCCTGGACGCTCCTGCTGGTCGGCGCGGTGTGTTGGGCGTTCGGACAGGGACTCTGGGTTCTGTGGTTGTTCGTCCCGGCGCCGACCACGCCGAATCTCGCCGACTTCGGCTGGTTCGCCTTCGCGGGGTTCACCGGACTCGGTCTCTACCGGCTGGGCAGCGGCTCACGGACCGGTCGCTGGGTGACGCCGGCCGAGGTCGCTCCGCTGGTGGCGGCCGTCTGCGCACTCGTCGCTGCGCTCGTCTGGACGAAGCTGGTCGATTCGCCGATCACCACAGCCGAGAAAGCCTCGGCGCTGGCGTATCCTGTCTTGTACGTCTCGAGCGCCCTGGCGGTGCTCCAATCCGTCACGACCGGAAGTCTCCGCCTGCGTGGCAATCCGGGCCTGGTCGCGATCGTGGCGGGCTTCGTGCTCGAAGCCGTCGGCTTCATCTTCTGGTGTCCGGCCCTTCTCGACGGCAGCTACGTCGCGGGTAGATATCCCTCCGACGGGATCTGGAGCGTCGGCCTGGCGAGCATGGCGATCGGAGCCTGCTTCGCCGGCCCGGTCTCTGCTCCTGCGACGCAGCTGCGCCGCTTCGCCGGCGTACTTCCGGGGCTTACGCTCGTCGGCCTGGTGGCGGTGCAGCTCCGGCTCATCCTGGGCGGGAGCGCGATGCTCCCGCGGCTCGTGCTCGCGGGCGCTGTGGCCCTGGTCGGCGCGTCGCTGCTTGTCCGCGGCAGCATGCTCAACCGGGCACAGAGCCGCCTGCTGGAGCGCGAGCGGCAGGCCAACGCCGACGCGCTCGCGGCGCGCAAGGAGCTCGACGGATTCTTCACGCTCTCGATCGGTCTGTTCGGCGTTTCCGATCTCGACGGTCACTTCCGTCGCCTGAGCCCGGCTTGGAGCGAGACGCTCGGTTGGACGCTGGGCGAGCTCCTGGCAAGTCCCTTCCTGGACTTCGTTCACCCGGACGACATCGATGCAACCCTGAATGAGATGACCAAGCTCGAAGGCGGAGCAGACACCCTGAGCTTTGAGAATCGCTATCGGTGCAAGGACGGCTCCTACCGATGGCTCGCCTGGAAGTGCCGGCCAGACGTGGGGGCGGGCGTGATCTATGCCGCGGCGCACGACGTCACCAACCTGCGCCTCGTGTCCAGCGAGCTCGTCGTCGCACGCGACCAGGCGCTTGAAGCATCGCGCCAGAAGTCGGAGTTCCTGGCGATGATGAGCCACGAGATCCGCACTCCGCTCAACGGCGTGATCGGCATGACCAACCTACTCGCCGAGACCGAGCTCAACCCGGAGCAGCGTAGCTACGCGCAGACCGTCACCTCGTCGGGAGAAGCGCTGCTGACGATCATCAACGACATCCTTGACTTCTCGAAGATCGAGGCGGGCCAGATCGAGCTCGACCTCATCGACTTCGACGTCCGCGAGACCGTGGAGGCGGTCGGCGAGCAGTTCGCGGCCCGGGCGCACGAGAAGAAACTGGAGGTGGTGTTGGGCCTTGCCAACGACGTTCCTCAGCTCGTGCACGGCGACCCGACCCGTGTGCGTCAGATTCTGACGAATCTCATGGCCAACGCCGTGAAATTCACTCCAGCTGGAGAGATCGTCGTCAGCGTGCGCTCAGAAACCGACAAGCGGGGTCAAGCACAGCTGCGCTTCGAGGTCCGGGACACCGGGATAGGCATCGACCCTGAGGCGCTGCCGCGGCTGTTTGAATCCTTCACCCAGGCCGACAGCTCGACGACGCGCCGCTACGGCGGCAGTGGCCTCGGACTCGCGATCTGCGAACGCCTGGCAGAGCGCATGGGCGGCGAGATCGGCGCCACGTCGCAGCCGGGTGAAGGGAGCACGTTCTGGTTCACCGTTCGCCTGACCGACGCACGCGACCCTCTCGCAACCGAGCTCCGCTGGGACCTCGCCGACGTTCGTGTGCTCGTGGTCGACGACAACGCCACGAATCGCGAGATCCTCGAGCATCAGCTTCGCTCCTCTCGGATGCTCCCCGAAACCGCCGAGGACGGGCCCTCCGCGCTGCGACGCATGCGGGCCGCGGCGCGTCGCGGCGAGCCGCATGAGCTGCTGCTCCTGGATTGCAACATGCCGGGAATGGACGGCGTCGAGCTCGCCCGCGTCATCAGCGCAGATCCCGAGCTCACCGGCGTGCCGATAATCCTCCTTACGTCTGCCGGCAATGAGTCGGCTGAGGGCCGGAAGGCGGGCATCGACGCCTGCCTGATCAAGCCGGTCCGCCAGTCGCGCCTGTTTGACGCCATCGCGCAGATCATGGGGGCCGACGTGGAGCCCTCATTCGTGGCCGGCACGACCGCCGAACCGGCACCCGAGGTGGGCGGCCTCCCCGCGCTGCGCGTGCTCCTCGCGGAGGACGACGAAGTCAATCAGGCCGTGGCGACGATCACGCTGCGCAAGCGCGGCTTCGCGGTCGAGATCGCTCCAGACGGAGTGGCCGCCGTCGAGATGGCCGCCGATGGCGCATACGCGGCGATCTTCATGGACTGCCAGATGCCGAGGCTCGACGGATACGACGCCACGCGCGAGATCCGTCGCCAGGAGGCCGGTGGGACGCGAACCCCGATCATCGCCATGACCGCCAGCGCGATGCGCGGCGACCGCGAGTTGTGCCTCGCCGCCGGAATGGACGACTACCTGACGAAACCGCTGAGGCTCGATGACCTCGAACGCGTGCTCGAGAAGTGGGTCCGTACGCCGGAGTCGGCGGAAGACGGTGACGCGGGCGCCGATGGCAGGGTCATGCTCGGGCGCTCGGCGCCAGGCGAACGACCGTGGACGAAGTGAAGTGACCGGCCTGCGGCTCGTGACCGAGGTCGCCCAGCGTCAGGAGGCCACCAGAGGTTCCAGCGCCGGGGCGGCTGGCGCACGGTCGTCGGTCCGTTGCGCTCCCACGCCCGCGGCAACCACCATCGCGACACCCAGCGCTTGCAACAGGTTCGGAGTCTGAGTCAGGACGGCCAAGCCGAGCGCGGTGGCGATCCCGGGCTCCAAGGCCATGAGGGTCCCGAACGCCGCGATCGGCATGCGGCGCAGGGCGAGCATCTCGAGGGTGAACGGCAGCAGGGGGACCAGGACGGCCAGACCGACGCCCTGCGCTGCGATCGTGGGGGTCAATCCGTGGATCGCTGCCGAGGCGCCGAAGGGGGCAGTGACGGCGGCGCCGGTGGTCAGCGAGATCGCCAAGCCCTGAAGCCCTTCGAGCTGGGCTCCTATGCGCTGGGTGAGCATGATGTAAGCCGCCCAACTGGCGGCGGAGGCAAGGGCGTAGCCGATTCCGAGCAGGTCGAGATGCCCGACCCATGGCTGGGTCAGCCCGATCACCCCGGCCAACGCCAATGCCGGCCAGATCAGAGCGGAACGCCGGTGGCTCCGCATCGCAGCGACGCTGAGCGGCCCGAGGAACTCGATGGCCGCCGCTGTGCCGAGCGGGATTCGAGCGACGGCTTCGATGAACATGAGCATCAGCATGCCGGTCACCGCGCCCAGCACCACGGTGCCGAGCAGGACCGGTCGGGGGATGCGGCGAAGTGACGGTCGGGTGAGCGCCATCAGGATGATCGCGGCGACGACCAGACGCAGCCAGGCCGATCCTGCCGGAGTCAGCGCGGCGAACAGGTGCGTGCTCAGCGCTGCTCCCAACTGGACCGACACCATCGCCGACACGGCTAGGACAGGAGCAGGGACCTTCACGATCCCCCTCAGTCAACGCGCATCGATCGTCCGCGTCCAGCGGACATTTTGATACATACTCATTACGACTAGTGGACAATGCCGGGATGGACATCTTGAAGCTTCGTGCGTTGGTCGAGCTGTCGCGGCTGGGCACGATGACGGAGGTTGCGCGGGTCACCGGCTATGGCACGTCGGCGGTCAGCCAGCAGTTGGCTTCGCTGGAACGGCAAGCCGGGGTCCCCTTGCTGGAGACGTCCGGTCGCCGCGTACGGTTGACGCCCGCCGGGCGCCGACTGGCCGAGCGCGGACGCGACATTCTGGCGGCGCTCACAGCGGCCGAACTCGATCTGTCAGCCCGAGCCGAGCCGCACGGATTGGTCCGCGTCGCCGGCTACACGACCGCCTTGCGCAGCCATCTGCTGCCGGCAGTCGCCGAGCTCGCGTGCTCGCACCCATCGGTCGTTGTGGAACTGCGCGAAAGCGAGCCGACCGAAGTGGCCGATCTGCTCGACCGTGGTGAGATCGATCTCGGGTTCGTCTACGACTACACCCTGGTTCCGCGAGCCTGGCGCCACCCACACGCTCTGATGTCCACAAGCACCATCGTCTTGGCGGTTCCTGACGATGCGGTGGTGCCCGATCGGCTCAGCGGACCCTCGGACCTCGACGTCTTCCGCGACACGGCTTGGATCGGCAACTCCCGCGACACGGGCGATGACGAATTGGCCGCTCGGCTGTGTGCCCTGGCCGGCTGGACCCCGCGCGTGCGCCACCGCGTCGACAGTCTCGAACTTGTCGCCGACCTCGTCCTGGCCGGGCAGGGGATCAGCGTGCTACCCGCCGACACCCCAGAGGCGCATCGGGTGCGCACGGTCGCGTTGGACCTGGCCCGTGTCGAACGCCGGATGTGGACCATGGTCCGCGCCGGTACCGAGGACTGGCCGGCCACGAACGCCGTCATCGATCACGTTCGCGCTCACCTCGCCACGTACTGCCGGGCTTGAGCGCGCACGAGCTCGGCCAGCTCGCCGAGTGGGAGGTTCGCGTCGGTCAGGTGTAGTCCCCAGGTGGGGTCGGGCAGCGGGCGCAGGACGGGCGCACCGCCCCGGCTCGTCACCTGCAGGACGTCGGCGCCGCCCTCGCTCGAGCACCGCGCCGAGTACGCACGCGGCGCGCTGATCCACGGTGTCTTGATCGAGTTCGGGTCCGGGAACGGAAAGCCGATAAGCGAGTTGCCCGTGCCGATCGTCGTGCTGGCTGGAAACGGCCTGCTCGGGAAGACCGGCGTGATGGCGCCCGAGCCGCCGCCGAGTGACGCGGGGTTCGTGCACAACACTTCCGTGCCCGGAAGCCGAGAAGAAACCGAGCGGCCGCCCGTCCGTCCGAATCGCGCATCCTGCGGCACGGGACCATTGAAGATGGAGAAGGCGACGATGCAGGCAAGCTGGGTGTGCGAGCGGCAGGCGGCAATGCGCTTGAAGTCGCCGCCGCGGTCCGAGCCCTTCTCGACCAGCACGTTGCCGCCGAGCAGGAGGGCCGACACGAGTCGCTTCCGCGCGGATGCCTTCGGGTCGACCTCCTCCGCGATCAGCCGGCGCAGGATGAAAGTGCCCTGCGAATGGCCGACGATGACGACACCGCGGCCCTCGTTGTCATTGCGCAGGTACTCGCGCCAGGCGCTGCGCACGTCTCGGTAGGCCGACTCGCGCATCCCGGTGGTGACCATGTCGGGGGCGTTGAGGCCCTGGAGGGTGATCTGCCGGTAGACCGGCGCGTAGACCCGGCAATCGCGTGAGTAGCGCGCGGCCTGGAAGCGGGCGATGGCGCGCAGCTCGGGGTCGATGGCCCTCGTCGCCTGTGGTCGCTCCTGATCGGAGACGGTCGGGTAGACGTAAAAGCAGTCGATCGTCCGGTCGCGTGCACGGCGGACCTTCGTCGTGCGCTGCGGTTGGCCGGTCGGCGAGATCTCGGTTGTGTCGAGCCCGATCGTGCAGGGATCGCCGCCCTCGAGCCCCGGCTTGCAGAGCCAGGTGGTCGTGGCCGAAGCGGGTGCCGCGACGCTGAACGCGAGCGAGACGGCGGTTGCACAGGACAGCGCAAGGCGTGAGGTCATCGCGGCGACCCGACGCTGGTGCGGTCGAACGCGGGGCTGAGCGCCGTGGCGCGGGCGGTGCTGCGCTCGCGACGCGGAATGGCGAGTGCCGCGAGGAAGGCAACGAACACCGCAATCGAAGAGATCGCGAACGCCTCCGTGAACCCGCTCTCGCGGGGGAGGCCGCCGAGTAGGTGAGCGGCCACGATGCTCGCGGCGATGGACCCGCCGATGGAGCCGCCGATGGTGCGCATGATCGTGTTCATGCCGGTGGCCACCCCGGTCTGCGTCTGCGGCACCGCCTCGACGATCAGGTTCGCCATGGACGCGAACGAGAGCCCGATGCCGACGCCCATCAGCGCGCTCGCCAGGTAGATCTCCCAGGCCTCCGTGTGCGCGATGGCCAACAGCGCAAAGCTCGACGACGCGGTGAACGTCCCGATGAGCAGGGGGAAACGCGACCCGAAGCGCCCGGCGAGGGTGCCCGCGATCGGTCCGGCGAAGAGCATCGCGATCGACGACGGGATGAGGAACAGCCCGGCCTGCGTGACCGTGGCGCCGAAGCCGAACCCGGTGCTTTCGGGCAGTTGCACGAGCTGCGGAATGAGGATGAATGAGCCGAACATGCCGAAGCCGAGCAGCAAGCCGGTCAGGTTCGTCGTCCAGACCGCGCGTCCGCGCATCATGCGCATGTCGACGAGCGGCTGGGGAACCCGCAGCTCAAAGCGCACCCACAGCATGGCGAGGATCGCGGAAGCCGCAAAGAGTCCGAGCACCCTCGCGGAACTCCAGCCCCAATCGTTGCCCTGGCTGACGCCGAGCAGAAGCGAGACGAGCGTGCCCGAGAGCAGCGCGGCGCCCGCCCAGTCGATCTTGGCCGGCGTCTTGACGGGCGACTCGGGAACGAAGAAGTAGGTGGCGACCGCCGCGATCGCGATGACGATCAGGCCGAGCCAGAAGATCCACTCGTAGGAGAGGTTGTCGACGATCACGCCGCTGAGCACGAGGCCCGCGCCGCCGCCGATGCCGAACGTCGCCGAGATGAGGCCGATGCCGGTCGCGACGCGCTCACGCGGGAACTCGTCCCGGATGATCCCGAAGGCCAGCGGGAAGATCGCGCCGGCCACGCCCTGGATCGCCCGGGCCGCGATGAGCGTCTCGATCGAGTGCGACAGCGCGCCCACGATCGAGCCGATCGCGAACACGCCGAGCACGGCGAGCAGCACTCGCTCCTTGCCGAACATGTCGCCGAGCCGGCCGATGATCGGCGTGGCGATCGACGCGGTGAGCAGGAAGACGGTCAGCACCCAGGTGACCTCGGTGGCCGAGGTGCCCAGTTCCTTCTGAATCGCGGGCAGCGCCGGCGCCACCATGGTCTGCGTCAGGGCGAAGGCGAGCGCCGAGAGAACGAGGACGCCGAGCGTCAGGTTGTGGTTCTGGCGCAGCGGTACTGGGGTCATAGGTCCTCCATCAGGGTGGAGAGCCGGCGAAGCAGGACAGCACCGTCGCGCCGCTCTTTGGCAGTCAGGGATGAGAAGATTCGCTCGCGGGCCGCTTGGATCGCCGCACGCTTCTCCTCGAGGGCGCCGTCGCCGGCGGGGGTGAGGGAGACGAGTACGCAGCGACGGTCCTGAAGCGCCGGGGAACGTTGAACGACACCGACCCGCTCGAGCGCCTCGAGCATCCGGGTGGCCGTCGGCTGTGCGATCCCGCCGGCCTCGGCGAGCTGGCCCACCGTCCGCGTACGGCCGTCGCCGAGCACGTCGAGCAGCTGGAACTGCGCGAGCGAGAGCCCCTCGGCGTGGGCCTGGTTGGCGCGCCCGCGTGCCCGGCGCAGAGCGCGGAAGAACTCATCCATGGCTACGGAGAACTCCGCAGCCGACGAGGGGGTGGCAGTTGCGGACACAACCAACAATATAGCGAGGCATGGATTGCGGCTATCCCGCCGGCCGAGGGGGAGTACCTCTAGCCCGTGGCGAGCCGCTCACGCCGGAGGTCGCCGGCGCCGCTCTGGTCGAGCTGGTACGGGCAGATGCCGCCACCGTCGCCCCCGGTTACCTACTGACCAGCGCCGGGCTATCGACAATTCCCTAGACCCAGCCACTTCACGAGGACGTGTGCTCATGACGACTCTCCGGGTCGGTACGGGCCTCGGCCTTGGCTGCCAGGTAGCGCTGCTCAGGCACGCTGAACGTCCGCCGCGCCGCCTCGCGATAGGCGGCCTGGGCGGCGTCGTGCGCGCCCGTCATGTCGAGCAGGTGTGCGTGCACGGCGTGGGCGCGGTGGTGGTTGCGCAGGACGGGATCAGCGGTTGCCTCATCGAGTTCGCGCAGCCCCGCCTCGCTGCCGTGGACCATGGCGAACGCGACGATTCGTCCAAGCGTCGTCATCGGTCCGGGCTCGAGGTGGTGCAGCAGCTCGTAGAGGCCGAGGATCTGCGGCCAGTCGGTGTCCTTTGCGCAGGTCGCCTCGGCGTGGACGGCGGCGATGGCCGCCTGCAATTGGAAGGGGCCGACGGGCGCGTGGGAGAGCGCTCTTATGACGAGCTCGGTGCCCTCGGCAATGGCCGTCCGGTTCCAGCGCACGCGGTTCTGGTGGCCGAGTCGGACCAGCGTGCCGTCGGCCCCGGTGCGGGCCGGCCGGCGGGCGTCGGTGAGCAGCATCAGGGCGAGCAGGCCGGCGACCTCACCATCGGCGGGACGGTCCGCATGCAGCTGACGCGCGAGCCGGACCGCCTCGGCGCTGAGTTCGACACGATGCAGCGCGGTGCCGGAGCTCGCGGTGGAGCCCTCGGTGAATATCAGGTACAGGA
>JACCYI010000071.1 GCA_013696535.1 Solirubrobacterales bacterium | reverse complement strand
GGCCGGCACCCACCGATCGGACCCTTGTTCGGATGCTGCAAGCGCTGGCGCTCGAGGATCCGAGTGCCGGCCGCCACGCCGCGGCCGTCGCGCGCAACGCGCGCGCCCTTGCCCAGCGCGCCGGCTTGCCGGAACGAGATCAGGAGATCGCCCACACCGCAGGCCTGCTGCACGACATCGGCAAGGAGACCTCTTTGCGCGCCATCCCGGTCGCCGAGCGCGAGCTGCGACGAGGTGACCATCGAAAGATCCGCCGGCATCCGGTCGATGGCGCGCGACTCGTCCGAGCGGTGCCGGGGCTCGAGCTGGTAGCCGACGCGGTCCTTTCCCACCACGAGCGACTCGACGGCAATGGATATCCGTACGGCCTGCGCGATAGGGCCATTCCGCCCGCGGCGCGCGTGGTAGCGGTCGCCGAGGTCTATGACGTGCTGACCGCTCCCGACTCCTACCGGCACGCGCTGACGGCCGAGCAGGCGCTCGCGGAGCTGCGCGGGGCGGCCGGCACACAGCTCGATGCAGACCTCGTGGAGATCTTCGCCACGGCAGTCGCCGGAGCGGAAGAGGCGGGTTCTGGCGACGCCGATCTCGAGACGGAGCTGCGCCGGCGGCACCCGGCGGGTGAGCTTCTGGACGCCCAGCCTCGGCGTCGCTGATTCGCTTCACCGCCGCGCGGGGCATAAGACACACGACCCCCGAGGACGAAGGAGCAACGGACATGGTGCACGGCGTTTCAGTGGTCTGGCTGCCCGTGACGGACACGAGCCGATCGGTCGACTTCTACGGGCAGACGCTCGGCATGGAGGTCAAGCAGCAGGAAGCCGAGTGGGCCGAGCTCGAGGCAGGAGGCCTGACGATCGGCTTGAACGGACGTCAGGAGGAGACTCCCGGCGGTGACGGAGGTGCGGTCATCGCCTTTCGCCCCGACGGGGGGATCGAGGGTGCGGTCGAGGAGCTGAAGGCCAAGGGCGTCGAGTTCTCGGGCGAGGTGTCCGAGCATCCCTGGGGAAAGGTGGCGTCGTTCAAGGACCCGGACGGCAACGACCTCCAGCTCTACGAGCCTCCCGCCTAGGACACCACGCTCGCGACACCGGCCGCTCCGCGTAAGGAGCGGCCGGCTACCGCGGCGTGAAGCGCTGCCGGCTCTCATCGATGACGGCAAGGGCCTCGTCGCGGGAGAACCAGCCGTTCACGGTGGCCTTGAGACCTTCAGGCTGCTTGTAGATGGAGAAGAAGTGGGCGATCTCGTCCCGCAGCTGATCAGGCAGATCCTCGAGTTGCTCCATCTGATCCCACTGAGGGTCCTCGAGCGGAACGCACAGAACCTTGTCGTCCTGCCCCTTGTCACCGTCCGTCCGCAGGAGCGCGATCGCCTTGACCCCGATCATGCAACCGGGGAACGTCGGGGCAGAGACGCACACCATGACGTCGAGCGGGTCACCGTCGGCTCCGCGGGTCCGCGGGATGAAGCCGTAGTCCGTCGGATACACGACCGAGGAGAACAGGAAGCGGTCGAGCTTGATCGCCTGCAGGTCCTCGTCCCACACGTACCGGTTTCGCGAGCCCTTCGGGATCTCGACCAGGCAGTGCAGGTCCAAGGGCATCAGACCACCCAGAAGGCGACGACCGCGTACTGCAAGGCGGCCGCCGCGATGACCAGCGCATGGAAGATCTCATGGAACCCGAAGATGGCCGGCGCCGGATCGGGACGGCGCATGGCATACACGAGCGCGCCGACGGTGTAGAAGAGGCCGGCCGTGGCCACCAGCAGCGTGGCCGTGAGCCCAAGGCCGTCGAGCAGATCGGGCACGGTGGCGATCGCGACCCATCCCAGCAGCATGTAGACGAGAACGGAGAGCCACCTGGGCGCGTCGATCCATGCGAGCTGAAGGACGATGCCGGCGGCTGCGCCGCTCCAGACCGCGATGAGGATGGCGGTGGCCAGGGAGCCTTCCATCACCAGTAAGGCGAAGGGGGTGTAGCTCCCCGCGATGAGCACAAAGATCATGGCGTGATCGGCCCGCCGCATCCATCGGCGGGCGCTCGCCCGCGACCAGTTCACACGGTGATACAGAGCGCTCGTCCCCAACAGGCCGGCGACGCTCCCGGCGTAGATCGCGGTCGCAGTCACCTCGCGCTGTCCCGAAGCTGTGAGGACCAGCAGAAGACCCAGGACGAGCGAGACGAAGAACGCCCACTGATGCAGCACGCCACGCATGCGCGGTTTCAGCAGCACGGGGGGGCTGGGAGACACCACGGCGTGCAGCGTAGCTTCCGTCGCGGAGACGCGAGGCGATCAGGACTGGACGCGCGCGGAGCGGATCAGACGATCCACCCAGACCCGGTGGGCATCGCGCCCCTCGGTGAACACGACCGCACAATCACCGTCGGGCTCCACGCGCGCGACACACCCTGCGGCACTGAGCGGCCGGCTGACGTCCGGGGCGTCGAAGGTGACGAAAACCTGCTCGCCGACCGCGAATGAGGCTGCCGAGCTGAATCGCATGCCGCCAGCCGAAAGGTCGAGCACCCGGCCGGCGACCGGGGCGTCAGAGCCCTCGATGCGGGTCAGCAGCACACCACGGTCCAGAGCCACGCGCGGGTCGGAACGCCGTTGGCGCAGCACGGACGGGTCGGCCGGCTTGAAGGTGAGCGCCTGGCGCTCGGCGACCGAGACGACCGAGGCCACGGCTCCCTCGACGCGGGAGATGCCCTGCGGACCGACCCCCTCAAGTGCCGCGGCTGTGAAATCCGGCCCGACGGGCGCCTCGGCCGGTCCCGCGAACGAGGTGAGCAGGATGTGCCGCTGCCCGACCGCCGTCACCCGGGCAGCCCGGCGATCGTTGTTCTGGAGAACGAGGTCGACCAGGCCGTGCTGGCTGAACAGGGTCATCCCAGCCGTCATCGGTGTCGTGACCCGGAGCTTGAGCGGTTGTCCGCTTCGTCGTCGAATGCCCGACGCACGAGCTGGGCCGCCGTAACGAGCAACACGACCGCGAAGCCGATCTCGAGCGCCCGCTCGGGCAGCCGGTTGGCCAGCACCACGCCGGCGAAAACCCCTCCGGCGGCGAGCGTCCCGACCAGGCCGCCTTCGCGCAATCGCAGGTTCCCGTAGCGCTGCTGGCGAGCGGCTCCGACGATCGCCACGGGAATCATCGCCAACAGCGACGTCCCCGCCGCCTCGAGCTGTGAGAGGCCGAGGAAGAGGGCGAGACCGGGGACGAACAGGATCCCACCGCCGACCCCGAGCATGCCGGCCACGACGCCCGCCGCCAGCCCGACTGCGACGGCGGCCACGACGTCCATCAGTAGATGAGGTCGACGGCGACCGCTGTGAGGAGCACGGCGAAGCCGATGGAAATGACGTCGCGAGGCACGCGCTGCTGCAACCACGTACCCGCCAGGACACCGCCGACGGCCGGCAGACCGATGAGCGCGGCCTTGCCGACGTCGACGTTGCCGTACAGGCCCTGGAGCGCGGCCGCCGTGCTCGCGATGATCACGATGGCCGCCAGCGACGTCCCGGTCGCTTCGCGCTGCTCGTATCCGAGCCACAGGACGAGCCCCGGGACGATGACCGTTCCCCCGCCCACGCCGAAGAGGCCGGAGAAGACGCCGGCCGCCGTGCCGACCACCGCGAGTTGCATGGTCCGCCGGTGCATCAGGGGCATACTAGGTGCGATGCCGCCGCCCGCCGCCACGCTCGAGGAGCTCCTGCGCCCGCTCAAGAACGACCCCGCGCGGGCGGCCATCCTGCTCGACATCGACGGCACGCTCGCACCGACCGTCCAGCACGCCGACGATGCGCACGTTCCTGAGACCACGCGCCGGCCGTTGATCGAGGTGGCCAGGCGCTACGGCGTGGTCGCGTGCGTCTCCGGCCGCCGCGCGTCCGATGCCCGGCGGATCGTGTCACTGGGATCGATCGCCTACCTGGGCTCCCACGGCTCGGAAGTCCTGCGGCCCGGGTCGATCGCGCCCGAAGTCGACCGCGAGCTGCAGGCGTGGTCCCGTCGCGTGCAGGCGTTCGCCAACGACGCCTTCACCGAGGAGCTCCGCCGCCTGCGCGTCCGTCTGGAGGACAAGGAGGCGATCGCCGCCCTGCATTGGCGTGGGGTCCCCGACGAGGACGGGGCGCAGGCGGCGATCACCCGGGTGGCCGACGACGCCGAAGCGGCCGGCTACACGACGCACTGGGGTAAGAAGGTGCTCGAGATCCGCCCGCCCGTCCGCATCGACAAAGGGGCCGGAGTCGTCGGCCTGCTGCGCGACACGGACCTCTCCGCCGCGCTCTACGTCGGCGACGATGCCACCGACCTCGACGCCTTCCGGGGCCTCGGCCGGCTCGTCGAGCTCGGCCGTCTGGGCACCGCCCTGCGCGTCGGGGTCGCCTCCGATGAAGGTCCTTCCGCGCTCGAGCACGAAGCCGACTTCATGGTCGACGGCACCGCCGGCGTTCGCGAGCTGCTGCAAGCCCTCCTCTAGGCGGTGCGCTTCGTCGACTTCCTGAAGACGACCGTCCTCCTTTCGGCGGCGGCTGCCACGCTGCTCGGCACGCTCACCGTGCTGGGCGCCACGCGTGAAGTCGACCCGCTCCCGGTGTACGTCAGCGCGGTCTGGTGGACGCTCGCGGCGTTCTACGGCGCATACCTCGGCCGGCAGGGGGAGACCAACCCGCCCATCACCCGCCTGCTCGCGGAAGCCCGCTCGGCCACCACCCTGCCCGAGCTCCGACCGGCCGTCACCCTGTTGAACCGCTTGTGGTCGCTTCTTCTCTTCGTGCTGCTGGCCGGGATCGTCGGAAGCTTCGTACCGCCTGTCGCGGGCATCGCCACCGGCTTTGCGATCATCTGGCCGCTCTCCATCCGCCGCCAGGAACGGGCTGTGGCGGCCATCGAGGAGCGCGACGCGGTTCGCTTCTACGTCGATCAGACCTCTCCGTTCAAGCCCACCAAGCTCATTCGCACCCCTGGCTTCGGCGGGAACTTCCTGGCCATCAGACCGGGTTAGAAGAGGCTGACCAGCCCTACCAGGGCCGGGGCTACGACGAGCGCCGGCAGAAAGTTGCCGACCTTGACGTCCTTGATGTCGAGCAGTTTGAAGCCGATACCCACGACGGTCACGCCACCGGCGCTGGTCAGCACCGCCAGCGCTTCTCCCCGCAGCAGGTGGTCGAAGACACCGGCGCCGAGCGTGATCGAACCCTGGACGAGCAGGATGGTGACCGCCGACAGCGCGACACCCCAGCCGAGGGTTGCGGCCAGCGCTATCGAGGCGAAGCCGTCGAGCACCGCCTTGGTGGCCAAGGTGGAGTAGTCACCCGTCAATCCGTCCTGGATCGAGCCGACGACCGTCAACGAGCCGACGCAGAAGAGCAGGGAAGCCGTCACGAAGCCCTCGGACACCGTCGACGTCCCGCCCGGGGTGGCCAGGCGCCGCTGGATGGCATCGCCGAAGGTCTCCAAACGCCGCTCGATGCCGAGAGCCTCGCCGAGCAGGCCACCGATGAGGATCCCGCCCAGGACGTACAGCGGCGTCTGGGAGCTCGTATCCTCGCGGCCCCAGGCCAACGCCAGGTCGACACCGATGACCAAGGTGATCATCCCGAGGCCGGCCAGCACCCGCTGCTGGGCGGAGGGGCTCAGGCGTCCGCCGACGGTGACTCCGATCCCGGTGCCCGCCAGGACGGTGGCGATGTTGATGAGGGTGCCGATCATGGAAGCGGTCGGGGAGGATGACAGCCGCGATGCCCCGCCCCGATCTCCTCCTCGTCTCACTCGGCGGCACCGCCGGCCTGCGCGAGGCCGACGCTGAGCTCGCCGATTCGATCCGGCGAGCCGGCGCCGATGTCGTGATGGCCTCCGTGCGCCCGCCGCGCGAAGTCAGGACGTTCGCACTGACGGACCTGGCGTGGGCCCGGGCCGCCCGGCGGGCGACCGTGGAGGCGCCTCTCACCCGCACGGTGCTCTACTCGAGCGTCACCGCCGCCCTGCTCGCTCCCCGGTCCGGGGCCATCCGCTTCGACGCGCCGGCCGCCGGCAACCGGCCGGGCCGACACGGCGTGTGGCAGCGGCCGGTCGAACGTCACCGGCTCGAGCGGGCGTCCCTGCTCGTTCCCTGGTCGGCGGGCGGGTTGACCGAGGCAGGCGTCACGCACGACCGCTTCGTCATCGTGCCGGTGCCGATCGAGCCGTCGAGTTCGGGGGGCCCCGACGCGGTGCGCGACCTGGCGGCGATCACCTACGGGGCGAATCCGCACAAGAAGGGGCTCGACCGGGTGCTCGCCGCCTGGCGCGTGGCGCGGCGCGATGACGAGGAGCTGTTGGTGGCGGGCCTGACTGCGGCGGAGGAGCCGGGCGTGCGGTACGTCGGTGCCATCCCGCGGGAGACGTATCGCGCGCTGCTCCGGCGCGCCCGGGTCTTCGTGTCTGCGCCCCGGCGCGAGGACTACGGGATCGCGCAGCTCGAGGCGCTGGCCGACGGCTGCAGTCTGGTCACCACGCCCTCTTCGGGGCCGTACGCGGCGCTGCCGCTGGCGATGGCGCTCGACACTCGCCTGATCTGCGACTCCGGCGAGCTGGCTCATGCGATCCGGGTCGCTCTCGACGCTCCTCGTGAGGGCTACGCGGCGCGGGCGTCCGAGCTCCTGGGGCCCTGGCGCCGCGAAGCCGTCGACCGGGTGGTCGCGAGCGAGCTGCTGCCTCGGCTGTTCGCCGGCTAGTCGTCTGATCTGGCCACGGGACTGGGTGCGCAGCCCCTCGAACCCGCCATTGAGGGGAAGGAGTCTCTGACAGCCGGTGGTCAAGGTGGATGTCGCTGTCAGGGCCGGGCCGAGTCGTCACAGGAATCTGC
>JACCYI010000065.1 GCA_013696535.1 Solirubrobacterales bacterium | reverse complement strand
ACCTGCGCCTGATCGGCGAGCTTCTTCGCCTTGTCGAGGAATCCCATCGTCTGAGTCAACCGGACTCGTCGCGCCGGCGCAACCGCCGGTCCTTCAAGGCGTCCGTGTAGCGGCGTGGCGCCTCGGTCTGCTCGCCCTCCTCCCAGACCGTGACGACGACCAGCTCCGAACGCGGGCGGTCATGGAGACACACGAACACGAACCGGCCGTCGCGGACGTAGACCGATCCCCGCTGCGCGGCGGCACCGGGCGGCGGGACGGTGGCGATCTGACCCGCCGCCCACGATCGCGCGACGCGGCCGGCGATCTCTGGACGCAGGTCGAGCGAGCCCGTACGGCTCGGAACGCGCTGGCGGTAGCGCTCGACCGCGTGGTCCGTGACGGCGACGAGCGGTGTCAATCGAGCAGGTGCTCGAGCCCGACGGTGAGCCGGTCGGGAAGCTGCGCGACACGACGCACCGCCAGCAGCACGCCGGGGGTGAAGCTCGACCGGTCCGTCGTCCGGTGCTCGATGGTCAACGTCTGCCCCACGTCGCCCAGCACTACCTGCTGGTCGGCGATCACGCCCGACAGGCGGATCGAGTGGATCGGGACGCCGCCCCCCATGAGCAGAGCGGTCCGCGAGGCGGTCCCTGACGGGGCATCGACTTTGGCCGGGTTGTGGGCTTCGACGATCTCGGCGTGTGCCATGTGACGCGCCGCCTCCGCGGCGAAGCGCATCATCAACACTGCGCCGATTGCGAAGTTCGGGGCTACGAACGCATTGGCAGACGATCTTTCGGCCGCCTCGCGCAGGGCATCGAGATCAAAGCCGGTCGTCCCGATGACCACGTGCACGCCGGCGCCGAGACACGCATTGGCGTTGGCGAGCACCTGATCTGGGCGGGTGAAGTCGACCACCACCTCGGCGTGGTCCAGTACGTCGGCCAACGCGGTGCCGAGCGCCGGATCGGCGCGACCGCACAGCTCCAGATCGTCGGCCGCCTCGAGCGCCTCGCACACCGCGCGGCCGACCTTGCCGGCGGCGCCGGCCACGGCGACTCTCACGCCGCGGCTGGGCACGGGCGCGCGATCGCGGCGCGGAAGGCATCCTCATCCGGACCGATGCCGGCGGCGCTCAGCCCCTCCGCAGGCCAGAGCTCCTCGGCCAGCTCGCGGAGGTCGTCCAGTGTGACGGCGTCGACGCGCTCCATGAGCTCATCGGGCTCGAGCAGCGGAAGGTCGAACAGGGTGGAACCGCCGAGCCGGTTCATGCGCGCGCTCGACGATTCGAGCGCCATCACGACCCGCGCCTTGACGTTCTCCTTCGTGCGCGCAAGCTCTTCGGGAGTGGCGGGATCGGTCCGCATGCGGTCGAGCTCTGACGCCACCACGTCCATCGCGTCGCCGAGGTTGTCGGGCCGGGTGCCGACGTAGAGCCCGACCTGACCCGTGTCCACGTACTGGCCGGCGAAGGAATAGACGGCGTAGGCCAGTCCGCGGTCCTCGCGCACGGCCTGGAAGAGCCGGGAGGAGGAGAGGCCGCCGAAGATCGCGTCGAGCACACGGACGGCGAAGCGCCGCTCATCGCCCCTCGGAAGCCCGAGACCCCCGAGGCAGACGTGGACCTGCTCGGTGTCCTTGCGCTGGAAGCGCACCGAGGGCAGCGGGTCGCTCGGCGCGGAAGCCGGCCTGGGGCCGGCTTGACCCGCGCGCAGCCGGCCCAGGGTCTGATCGGCGAGCTCGACCACCGTGTCATGGTCGACGGAGCCGGCCGCCGCGATGACCACCGACCCCGGTACGTATCGCCGAGCGTGGAAGGTGGCGATGTCGGCCACCGGAGTGTCCCGGATGACGGGCGCCGTGCCGATGATCGCGCGCCCGAGCGGATGCGAGCCGAAGACCGCCTCGCCGAGCGCGTCGAACACCGATTCCTGCGGCTCGTCCTCGTACATCGCGATCTCCTCGAGCACCACCGCCCGCTCGGGATCGACGTCGCGAAAGACCGGCCGCCACACCATGTCGGCCATCACGTCGAAGGCGCGAGGCAGGTGCTGGTCGAGCATCCGCGCGTAGACCGTCGTGGACTCCTTGTCCGTGCCCGCGTTGAGCTCGGCGCCCATCCCGTCGAAGAGCTCGTCGATCTCCGCCGAGCCGAAGCGCTCGGTTCCACGGAACAGCATGTGCTCCAGGAAGTGCGAGAGCCCGGCTTCTGCGTCCGTCTCGCCGCGCGACCCGGCGTCGACGAAGAACCCGAGGGCCGCGGACCGCACGGAAGGCATGTGCTCCGTGACGACCCGCAGCCCCGAGTCGAGCTGTGTGTACTTGTGTTCAGGCAGGGAGGCTCAGCCCCGCTCGGGATCGCGGTCGGTGCGCGGCGGCCGGGGGCCACGGTCGCGATCGCGCCCGCTCCGGTCAGGCCGTCCGCCACCGCCGCCGTTCCCGCCGCTGCGCCGCGGTCCCCCGCGGTCC
>JACCYI010000058.1 GCA_013696535.1 Solirubrobacterales bacterium | reverse complement strand
GTCAAGGACCCCGGCGATCTCGCGGCCTCGCGCTGCGACACGACCGCCCGGAGCCTTGGCATGCACCGCCGCCCGCTTGCGCTGCGTCATCGACCGCGGGCGGCGGGGTTGCCCCGAGTGGCCGCCTGGCTCACAGCAGGCGTCGGCGCTATCAACGTCATCTCGGCGCTGACTCCCGGGCTCTCCGGGAGGGCGGCGTTGTTGGCGCATCTAGCGCCGAGCGGGCTGGTCATGGCCGCGCACGCCGCGGTCTTGCCCGTTGGTCTGGCCCTACTCGTCTTGTCGGTCTACCTCGCGCGCCGTCGTCGCCGGGCCCTGTGGCTCGCAGTGGGCCTGCTCGCAGGGGTCGGGGGGCTCGAATTGCTCAAGGGTCTCGACGTCGAGGAGGCGGCCATCAGCTGGGCACTCGCCGCGCTCCTCGTCTGGGGCCGAAGCGCGTTCACGGTCCATCACGAGAACGGAACCTTGACTACGGCGCTGCGGCGCGCCGGTTTGGCGGCCGCCGTAGCGGTCGCGGCGGCCACGATCGGGGTCGTCGCCGCATCGCTCTGGGGAGCCCCAACCGTCTCGGGCGGCCTCGTCGTGCGCGAGACGCTCGCGCTGTTGACGTTGAGCGCCGGCCCGCAGGAGTTCACCCAGGGGTTCGCCTGGCTGCCGCTCGGTGTCGGACTGCTCTCCGCTGGTGCGCTGGTCGCGGCGGCCTGGGCGCTGTTCCGTCCGCTGTGCAATCCGCGGAACGCACCGCCCGACAACGAGCGTGCGCTCGTCCGCGGACTCCTGCGCCGGCACGGGCACGACACCCTGAGCGCGTTCAAGCTCCGCGAGGACCTCCAGACGCTGTTCGCCGATGACCGGCAGGCCTTTCTCTCCTATCGAATCAAGCACGGCGTGCTTCTCGTGTCGGGTGATCCGGTCGGGCCCGACACGGCGTTGCCGGGGCTGATCCGCAGCCTCACTGACTTCACAGCCGAACGAGGGCTGCGCATCGGCGCGGTCGGTGCGAGCGAGGCATTCTCCAGCTTGGCACACGACGCAGGTCTGCATGCCCTCTATCTCGGTGACGAGGCGATCGTCGCGACGACAGGCTTCTCCCTCGAGGGTCGCCCGATCAAGAAGGTCCGTCAGGCGGTCAATCGGCTCGAGCGCTCGGGCTTCAGCGCCGAGCTTCGGCGGTTGGGATCGCTCACCGAGACCGAGCGTCGCGAACTCGAGGCCGTCTCCCGTCGGTGGCGGGCGGGCGCTCCTGAGCGCGGATTCTCGATGGCCATGGACGGTCTGGGCGGAGAGGGCCTCGCCGACTCCGCCGTCGTCGTCTGCCGGGACGAGGACGGGCGCATCCGTGGGTTCCTGCACTTCGTTCCCGCCTACGGTCGCCCGACCATGTCGCTGAGCGCGATGCGACGCGACCGAGACACTCCCAACGGCCTCACCGACTTCCTCGTGGTGCGCTCCATCCAGCTTCTCGGCGAACAAGGAGTGGAGGAGCTCTCACTCAACTTCGCCGCTTTCGCCCGCTGGCTCCATAGCCCGACCGGCCGGATCGAGCCTCTGCTCGCGCGTGTCGTTCGTCGCGGGGATCGACACTTCCAGATCGAGAGCCTCTACAGCTTCAACGCGAAGTTCTTCCCTCGCTGGCAGCCCCGCTACCTCCTGCACGAGGGGGTGTCCGCGCTACCCCGCACTGCGCTCGCGGCGATGGACGTTGAGGGCCATCTGCCGCGACCCGCTCTTCTCACCCGGCTTCGACGGCTCGCGCGCTCCGGTACGGCACAGGCGCCGGCGCTCCTCCGCACCTGACCCTCACCGCGAGCGCCGGCGTCCTCGTCCGGCTGCCGGCTAACGCGATCCCAACTCTGACACCCGTCCGCGTAACGCGCCGGAGGCCAGAGTGCCCTTCATGTCGACTCTCCCTGTTTCGCTTTCAAATCGCCTCACGGCCCGCTGGCCGTGGACGGCCGCCGGAGTCACCGCCCTACTCGCTGCCATCGGGCTGCTGGCGGGCGTGCTCCTCCCCAGCCCTCGCTGGGAGGTCCTGGGCCCCCTCTCGGTTGATCCCGGGCCGGTCGGAGCCCTGAGCCACGTGCTCGCGGCGGCGACCGGGGTGGGCCTCCTCTTCGTCGCGCGCGGGCTCTGGCGGGGTTCTCGCCGCGCCGCTCAGGTTGCCGCCGCCACGCTGGGTGCCGTTACTCTCGTCGGCGCGCTGAACGGCGGCGCGCCGCTCGCCGTCGCCGCCCAAGCCTGCCTCGCGATCCTGCTGGTGGCGCGCTTCGACGCCTTCCCGCGGGGTGCCGCGTCGAGGGCTCCGCGGGCACCCGGCGCGGTGGTGGCCGGTGTCGCCGGCATGGGATACGGGCTCGGGGTCGCGGCGCTGCTCGTGGGCGATCGGGTGACCGGTCTGGGTGCCGGGCTGCAACAGGCAGGCGGCTGGCTCGCCACGGGCCAGTGGTGGCTGCACGACGAGGCGCCGCTCGCGATCGGGCTCGACGGCGCCGTCCTGGCCACCCTCGCCGCGGCGGCCTGGTGGCTGCACGCGCTGCTGCGCCCCGGTCCCGCCGTATCCGGGCATTCGGCGGACGAGCACGCGGCCGCGGCCGCCCTGGTCGCGGCACACGCCCAGGACTCGCTGGACGCCTTCGCGCTCCGCGAGGACAAGAGCTACTTCTTCGCGCATGACGGCCTGCTCGCCTACCGCGTGCTCGGCGAGACCGCCGTGGTCTCCGGCGACCCGATCGGCCCGATCGCCAGCGCACCGAGGATCCTGGCCGACTTCGAAGTCCACGCTGCAGCTCACGGCTGGGACGTGGTCCTCACCGCCGCTTCTCAGCGCGACCTGGAGGGCTACCGGGAGCGCGGCTTCCGCGACGTCTGCATCGGCGAGGAGGCTGTGGTCGACGCTGCGGCTTTCAGCCTCGAGGGCTCGACGATGAAAACGGTTCGCAAAGCCGTACGACGGGTTGCGCGGCTGGGCTGGACCGTCGAAGTCCGCCGGGGGCATGAGCTGGCTCCGGACACCGTCGTCGCTCTCGCCCGGATCGAGCGCGAGTGGCGATCGACGCAACCCCGTCTTCAGGGCTTCGCAATGACCCTCGGTCGGCTGTGGGGCGCCCGCGAAGACGAAGATGCCTTGTACGTTCTCGGCCGTGCCCCGGAGGGCACGTTGACCGCGTTCCTGCGCTTCACTCCCTACCCGACCGGGATGTCTCTCGACATCATGCGCCGGACCGGAGCAGAGCCCAACGGCATCAACGAGGCGCTCATCGTCGCCGCGATCGAGAACGCACACTCGACGGGTCTGACCGAAGTGAGCCTCAACTTCGCGGGCTTCTCGCATCTGATGGCTCCCCGCGGCCCGCTTTCCACGGTTCAGCGCATCGCCCGTCACGCCCTCGGCCTCGCGCACGGGCGCTTCCAACTGGACCGCCTCGCGAGCTTCAACGAGAAGTTCGGGCCGCGCTGGGAGCCACGGTACCTCGTGTTCCGCGGGGCGCTCGGCCTGCCGCGTGCCGGACTCCGGGTACTCCAAGCCGAGGCCTACGTCCGCGCACCGCGTGACCAACGCCGTCGCGACGGATGGCAGCCGCTCGAGACGCCCGCGATCAGGATGCCGGGCGGCGCCGGATGACCAAGGCTCCGACTGCCATGAGCAACACGGCGAGCCAGGTTCCCGCCCGGGTGAGCTGCTCGGGAAGGTGGCTCGGAACCCCCGCCGATACCGCAGCCGCATCGGAGGCGGCCCCGAACAGGACCAGCACCACCCACGCGAACAGGGACACGGCCACCACCCGGCCGGCAGGGGGGAGCCGCGTCCCGGTGGAGAGGGCCAACGCCGCGATCGCTCCAGCCGGAATCCACGCCACGCCCAGCCGCAGCAACGGCTGGGCGTCGCCTCCTGCGAGTTGCTGCAACGGCAGGGCACCGGCGAAGCTGGGGCCGACCGCCAGCGCTCCGACACTGCGCAGCGCGTACAGCCAACCGACGCCGGCTACCACGGCCAGCAGGATCACGAGCCCGCTCGCGGCTCCACGCAAGAGAGGGCGGCGATGCGGCGAGGCCTGAGCGCGGTGCTCGCCGTCGCCTGGATCACGCTTGGCACGTTCGGGACGTGGAGCTACGCGCACGACTACCTCCGCTACCGCGGCTTTCCGCCGCCGATCAACCCGCCCGGGATCGCCGCGGGGCGAACCGAACGCGTGAGCTTCTTCTCGCCGTCGTTGCGGCAGCGCAGGTCGTATGACATCTACCTTCCGCCAGGGTACGCCCCGGGCGCCGAGCGCGGGCAGCGGTTCCGCGTCCTTTACATGCTGCACGGTGCCCCGGGCGCGCCCAGCCTCTTCATGAACGCCGGACACCTCGGTGTCGACCTGGATACCCTGGTCGCGCGCCGGTCGATCAGACCGGTCATCGTCGTAACACCCGACGGCCGCGACGGCACCCTGAAGTCCGACACCGAATGGGCCAATACGGCTCACGGTGCCTACGAGAACCTTGTGCTCGACACGGTCCGTGCGGTCGACGCCCGCTGGCCGACAGTCGCAAATAGGACGGCTCGAGCCATCGCCGGCAACTCCGAGGGCGCCTACGGAGCGATCAACGTCGCCCTCCGGAACCTCGACACGTTCTCGGTGGCCGAGAGCTGGTCGGGCTACTTCACCCAGACCCACGACGGCGTGTACAAGAAGGCATCGCCGGCGGTGCTGCGCGCCGCCAGCCCAGCCGCTTACGTCGGCGGTCTCCGTGCCCAACTCGCCCGACGTCCCTTCCACGCGTTTCTCTACGGCGGCCGCAAGGACCCCGGCACGCGCCAGCTCCCCGGCTTCGCGGCCGCCCTGCGCACCGCCGGCGCCGACGTGACGACGGAGACGCCCCCCGGCCGCCACGACTGGGGCCTGTGGCGTAAGCAGACACCCGCGATGCTCCGCTACGTCGACGCCGAGCTGGTCGCGCGATGACCGCGATCGCCATCGGACTCGGGCTCGCGGTCCTCGCGTCGATCGCGCTCAACGGCTCCTACCTGTTGCAACACGCCGGCGCCCAGTCCGCACCCGCGGTGAGCGCTCGCCGACCGCTCTTGACCCTGGCCGGCCTGCTGCGCTCGCCCTTCTGGCTCGCCGGCCTGCTTGCGGGAGCGGCCGGTTGGGCCCTGCACGTCGGAGCACTTGCCCACGCGCCCCTGTCGCTCGTACAAGGCTTCGCGGCCGGCGGCCTCGCCCTGACCGTGCCGGTCGCCGGGCGCGCCTTCGGTCAGCGGCTCGGGCGCGGCGACCTGGTGGCAGTCGCCGTGCTCGTC
>JACCYI010000039.1 GCA_013696535.1 Solirubrobacterales bacterium | reverse complement strand
GGGGGCCGCCGAGCGGGCGGCGAAGCAGGCTCTCAAGAAGGCGGGGGGCGGCGAGGCGGTCATGGTGGGGGACTCGACCTGGGACTGTGAAGCCGCCGGAAGCGCCGGGCTGCAGACCGTCGCAGTCCTCACCGGAGGCTTCTCGGAGGCCGAGCTGCGCGACGCGGGCGCATCGCACGTGTTCCGCACGATCCCTGACCTGCTCGAGGACCTCGACGACACCCCGCTGGGGTAGAATGCTGACCGCTTGGAACCGACGCCCGACCCGGCAGCCTTGCGGCCATCCAACCAGCGGCCGCTGCGCGAGCATCCGGCCGCCTCGGCGCGCGGTCGGGCAGGCCCGGTATCGAGCGCGCGGCTCGACGAGGACCGCCGGCTCCTGCTCCGCTACCACCATGACGGCGACGCTGCGGCGCGCGATGAGCTGGTCGAGCGCCTCCTGCCGCTCGCCAAGCGGATGGCGCGCCGCTACCGCCGTTCGGAGGAGCCGCTCGACGATCTGGTCCAGGTGGCGACTCTCGGGCTCATCAAGGCCATCGACCGCTTTGACCCGGCCCGAGAGACCGCCTTCTCCTCCTACGCCGTGCCGACGATGCTCGGCGAGCTCAAGCGCTACTTCCGCGACAACGGCTGGGCCGTCCACGTCCCGCGTGGCATGCAGGAGCGGGTCATGGCGGTCGACGCAGCCGTCAAGCACCTCTCCCGCGAGCTCGGGCGCTCGCCGTCCGTGGCGGAGATCGCCAAGTCGATCGACACGAGCCCAGAGCAGGTCCTCGAGGCCATGGAAGCGGCGGGAGCCTACGACGCCGTATCGCTCGACTCCTTTCGATTCGGCGAAGAGGGCGACGGTGAGACCTACGCCGAGTCGCTGGGCTTCGAGGACGAGCGCTTTGATCTCGTGGAGTACGGGGCCACGATCGCCCCGACTCTCCGAGCCCTCCCCGCGCGCGATCGCATCGTGCTCCAGCTGAGATTCGTCGAAGACCTCACCCAGGCAGAGATCGCCGAGCGGGTCGGTGTCTCGCAGATGCACGTCTCTCGCCTCCTGCGGCGAGCGCTCGAACGGTTGCGGGCGGGGAGCGGAAGTACCTAGGGCGACACGTTCACCGGCGGTTGTTTGAGAAGCGCTTCTCGGCGGCAAGACGAACCGCAATGCTTAGAACCGCTTGTCTGTCAGATCTCGAACCCAGGGTGGCGAGGGTGTGAAGGTTCTCGGCGTCAACGCCGTCTTCCATGACCCGGCCGCCGCTCTGGTGATCGACGGTCTGACCGTCGCAGCGGCGGAGGAAGAGCGCTTCTCGCGCCGCAAGCACGGGAAGGACCCCGTGCCCTTCTCGACGTGGGAGCTGCCCGAGCAGGCGATGCGCTGGTGCCTCGAAGTCGGAGGAACCTCGCCGGGCGAGCTCGACGCGGTCGCCTACTCGTACGACCCGGCGCTCGCCGCTCCTCCTTCCCGCGGCGACGTGACGGCGGACGCCTGGGAGGGGCTGCGGACCCTGTTCGTCGAACGCGCCCCGCGCTTCCTCGAGACGGCGCTGCCGGGCCTTGACCGCTCGAAGGTCCGCCACATCGGTCACCACCTGTCGCATGCCGCCTCGGCTTATGCGGCCGCGGGATGGGATCCGTGCAGCGTGCTGGTGCTCGACGGGCGCGGTGAAGCTGCGTCGCACCTCGCCGGCCGGGCGGTCGGCGGGGTCTTCGAGCCGCTGGCGGCGCAGGCGCTCCCGCACTCCCTCGGCCTGCTCTACGAGGAGCTGACCGCCCACCTCGGCTTCCGCCGCTCGTCGGATGAGTACAAGGTTATGGCGATGGCGTCATACGGGACGCCGGCCTTCCTCGGCGAGCTTCGCGACCTGGTCCGGACGGACGGCCAGGGTGGCTATTGCATCGGCTCCTTCGACTTCGGCCGCTACGCGCCGGCGCTCGGGGCGGGGGAGGCGTGGACGCCCGCCCACGCCGACCTGGCGAGCTCGGTCCAGCGGCGTCTCGAGGAGGTGCTCATCGAGCTCGCGACCTGGCTGTACGCGCAGACCGGGGATGCGGACCTCGTCATGGCGGGCGGGGTCGCGCTCAATTGCGTGGCCAACTCGAGGCTCTGGGAGGAGGGCCCATTCGAGCGCGTGTGGGTCCAGCCCGCCGCCGGCGACGCGGGCACCGCACTCGGCGCCGCGCTGTACGCCGCTCGAGAGCTGGGTGACGAGATCGTCCCGATGACTTCCGCAGCGCTCGGTCGAGGATTCTCCGACGACGAGGTCGAAGCGTGGTTGCGGACGGCCGGGATCGCCTACGAACGGCCGCAGGACATCGCGGATGCGGTCGCCGAAGTGCTGGCCGCCGACGGCGTCGTCGCGTGGTTCCAAGGGCGCTCGGAGTTCGGCCCGCGGGCGCTCGGGCACCGATCGCTCCTCGCAGACCCCCGCTCGGTGACCAACATGGAGAAGCTCAACGACATCAAGGGCCGCGAGCAGTTCCGGCCCGTGGCGCCGATGGTCCTGGCCGAGCGGGCGGACGAGGTCTTCGACGGCCCGATGCCCTCCCCGTACATGCTCTTCACCCATCACCTCCGCTCAGGCTGGGCGGAACGGATCCCGGCCGTCGTACACGTGGACGGCACGGCGCGCATCCAGACCGTGCACCGGGAGTCCGAGCCGCTCGTCGCGGCGATGCTCGAGGCGTTCGAGACGCGGACGGGAGTGCCCGTGGTGGTCAACACCTCGCTCAACACCGCGGGCCGACCGATGGTGGACGATCCGCGCGACGCGCTGGAGTGCTTCGGGTCGGCCCCGGTCGACCTGCTTGCGATCGGATCCTCCCTGGTACGCCGCCCAGGAGTCCGCTGATGGAGACGTTGCCGGCAACGGTGGTT
>JACCYI010000015.1 GCA_013696535.1 Solirubrobacterales bacterium | reverse complement strand
ACGTCCCGCCGGGCCGGTCGGGGCGATCGTGAGCGGCCGTGGCGGCGCAAGATCGCGCTGATCGTCGAGTGCGCAACCCCAGTCTCTGCGACCAGCAGCCGCAGTCCCCAGCCCGTGCGCTCGCGCGCCTCGCAGACCCGCCGCTCGACCTCCGCCGGCGTCTGACGCGGACAGCACCGCGGCCGACTGGAGCGACCCAACGCCCACGACCCGGACGCCAGCTCAGCCTCGCTGGCCTCAAGCCGCCTCAGCTTCCACCGCCGGGCGGTGCCTGGCGCGACGCAAGAGGGCGGCCGCGGTCGCCCTCTCCGTCGCCCCCTCATCCAACTGAAGCCGCGCAAGCTCAACCCGACCGGCAGGTCCGAGCTTCGCCCTAAGGTGCTGACCCATCCGGGCCCTCCTTCGGTGGTGGATCTCTCGCAGGATCCACAGCCTCAGGAGCGGCCCGGACATCACCCCTCAACTGCTCACAACCTCCCTGGGCACGTCAACTAGTCGGTGATGGGGTCAGGCCACCAGATCGATTCCATCCGCCACATCTTCAGCGTCCGCACCGTGGCGCGGCCGTGTTGGGCGAACAGTTCGACGCGGTCGCTGGAGGCGCTTGGGAACACCTGGTCGGTGATCACGCGCTGACCTTGTTCGGCGAAGACCTCCACCAAGGAGTGGTCCACGAGCACGCGTAGCTTGAGCCTGCCGCTGCGCGGCAGCCTCAGGGGTGCCCGGCTCACGCTCGCGAACTGCGGGTGGAAGCTGACGTCGCCCGATCGCGTCCGATCGACGTAGAGCTCTTGGTTTTCGGTGTCGTAGCCGATGACCGTCTCCTCCCCGTTGCCGACCAGGACCTTGAGGCCGAAGCGGTCCGCGCTGCCGCTGTCGAAGGTCGCCTGGATGTCGAGCGCCCTGCCGCGTGACCCGGTCCCGAGCAGGCTCCTCGTGCCGCTGACGCTCCGGTCTTGCAGTTTGTAGACCGGCGGTTTGTGTAGCTTGCGGAGCTCCGGGGCCGCCTTCTGAATCAGCTCGTCCTGGCCGCCGATCTTTCGCAGCGACAGGTCTCGCGGCTCGCTCTGGATGCTGCGCCACGGTGAGGTCGGGATCTTGGCGCCGTACTGCCAGTTGTTAATCCAGCCCAGGAGCAGCTGGCGGTCGTTGGGGACGTTCTCGAACGTGATCGAGGCGTAGAAGTCTCGTCCCCAATCCACCCACCGGGCTCGTTCGTTTGAGGCGGTCGCGGCTTCGTCAGCCTGCGTGATCTCGTCGACGAGGATGTGTCCGGTCGCTGCGCGGTCGACGATCTGGATCTGCGCGGACTTGCCGACCAGGTCGCTGACGTCCCAGGACTTCCAGTCCAGCCACTCGCCTCCGAAGCCGCTGGCGCTGCGCACGACATGGCCGCCGACGAGCAGGTTGACCGTCGCCTCGCCGGGCAGCCCTGCCAGATTCGGGAGATCGCTGCCGGCCACCAGGAAGTTGATGAAGTCGTGCGTGATCTCGAACGCCGACGAGGTCAGGGTCCCCTGCGCGGCATCGGTGGGCTGCCGGCTGTTGACGAATCCGCTGCCTTCAAAGCCGGCGATCGGCCGCTGACCGGGCGTGGGGCCGTGCGCCGGGCCGGTGCCGAACGCGGTCCCGGTGATGCTCCAGGCGCCGTAGTCTGTGCCCTCGACGTCGGCGAGCACGTCACCACTGGGTGGCGTGTAGGGCTCGACGTTCTCCGCCACGAAGCGGTGGCCGTCGAAGTCGCCGATGAAGAACTGCGCGCCGGAGCCACCGGCGCGCGCCCCCGGGTTGATGTTGACAATCAAAAGCCACTTGGTCTCCGTGCTGCCGCTGCCCTGCAAGGGCAGCGGGATCAGGTTCGGGACCTCGTACACGCCGGCGATCGCGCCCTCGGGGCCGAACTCGCCCTCAAGCGTCCAGTCCTTGAGATTCGGCGACGAGTAGAACTGGATCTTGCGCTGGATCGACAGGGCGAGCGGCATGATCCAGCGCTGGGTCGGCTCGTACCAGAAGACCTTGGGGTCGCGGAAGTCCGGGTCGGGGTTGTCGAGCACCGGATTGCCCGCATACTTCGTCCACGTGCGGCCGCGGTCCAGGCTGTACGCAAGCGCCTGCGACTGCGCGTAGCCTGGCTGCTCCGCGGCGCTGTAGATAGCGACCATGGGCGGATTCTCCGTGCTGCCGAACCCGCTCGTGTTGTCCTTGTCGACGACGACGCTGCCCGACCAGATGTGCGCCTGCTCGTCGAACCGGATGGCGACCGGCAACTCAGTCCAGTGCACGAGGTCACGGCTGATGGCATGCCCCCACGACATGTTGCCCCAGACCTGCCCGAGCGGGTTGTACTGGTAGAACATGTGGTACTCGCCCTGGTAGTAGACGAGCCCGTTCGGGTCGTTCATCCAGTTCTGCGCCGGGGTGAAATGGAACTGCGGCCGGTAGAGCTCCTGATACGTCGCCGTAGGCACGGTCGACTGTGCCGCCGCCGGCCCCGCCGCAATGACCACGACCACGCACGCAAGAATCTCGGCCAAGACTGCGCGAACGCGCAAGCGATGTGTCTGCACCATCTCTCCTCCCCGATGAAACCCGGATCAACCCACGACGGTCGCGTCCATGCGAGGCACGGAATCCGCAGCGCAGCGGTTCCCGCTGTCCCGGCCTTCGAGCCGGGAACAATCTTCCACCCACGTGATCGGCGCGCCACCGGCGGCGCCCGGCTCCGACGATCTCGGCAACGGGCTCGCTTCCGGGTGTCGTCACGAGCGGACTGGCGGAGGAGATCGTTGCTAGCCGTCCGTAAGGTCAAGGGGCCACCCATACCGCGCGCGACCTTACGCCTCAGTTCAGCTCCCCGGAAACATGACTGTTCTAAAAGCGACGACGGCCGTCGCCTGGGCCGCGGCCGGCATCCGGAAACGCGTCGGGCGGTCCCACTGACCTCGCCACGGTCCACGGGCAACAACGGCCGCGACGTCGCTCAGCAGGGCGGAGTGGCGGAGCCGGGCCAACGTCCGAGCGCTCGGTCCCACACTTTCGCTTGGAACGGCGAGGGCATCCCGACGCTCGTCGCTCCCGACGCCGACCGCCGCAAAGAACCCCGGCCCGGCCGGCGCGGCGGCCATTACGACTTCGCGCGACGCGTCCTGGCGACCGACTGGGGCAAACAGCTCTACCTCAAGCGCCAAGGAACGGTCGAGCCCGTGTTCGGCAGATCAAGTCCAACCGGGGCGCCAACCGCTTCCAGCGCCACGGACGATCAGCGGTCAGATCGGAATGGCGGCTGCTAACGGCAACTGGCGTGGACCCCGTCGGTGTTGTCGCTTCAGGCCGCTGGGATTGACTGGTCGTCGTGATGTTGCCAGGTGGCCGCGACTTCGCGCGGGGTGCGGTATGTGAGCCGCGAGTGCGGCCGGTGGTGGTAGCGGTCGATGTAGGCGCCGATTGTGTGACGCGCTTCGTCGAGCGTCTCGAATTCTTCTCGCCAGACGCAGCGCAGCTT
>JACCYI010000010.1 GCA_013696535.1 Solirubrobacterales bacterium | reverse complement strand
GGGGGCGAGCGCGACGTGGTAGTCCGGCACGTGGCCGTGGGCGAGATCACGGCCCCAGTCCAGCGCGTAGAGCGAGTCGTAGTTGACCAGCGGATGGCCGACGATCAGCCACAGCAGCGCGGCCAGCGCGACGATCCCGACGGCGAAGCGCAGGCGGCTCATGGGGCTGACGCTATCCAGCCGGGCGGTTGTCCGGCGCGGTCGGCGGCGCGGATACACTGGCTCGTCCGTGTCCACCAGTCCTTCGCTCTACCGCCGCCACCGCCCACGCAGCTTTGCCGACGTCGTCGGCCAGGAGCACGTCGTGCGCACGCTGCGCAACGCCGTCGAGCGGGAGAAGGTTCACCACGCCTACCTCTTCGTGGGCTCGCGCGGCACGGGCAAGACGTCGATGGCGAAGATCCTCGCGGCCTGCCTGAACTGCTCGGGCGTACCGGAGGACCCGCGGCCGCCCGGCCCGACGACCAGCCCGTGCGGCCGCTGCGACTCGTGCCGCTCGATCGCTTCGGCAACCTCGCTCGACGTGATCGAGATGGACGCCGCCTCCAACAACTCGGTCGACGACATCCGCGATCTGCGCGAGCGGGTGGCCTACGCCCCGGTCTCCGGCCGCTCCAAGGTCTACATCCTCGACGAGGCGCACATGCTGTCCCCCCAGGCGTGGAACGCATTCCTCAAGACGCTCGAGGAGCCGCCGCCGAACACCATCTTCGTGCTGGCCACCACGGAAGCCACGAAGATCCTTCCCACGGTGGTCGACCGCTGTCACCGGTTCGACTTCGCGCGCCCGACCATCGGCGAGATCGCTGGAGTCCTGCGGCGGGTGGCCGCCACGGAGAAGATCGGAATCGGTGAGGAGGCCGTCGCGCTCGTCGCTCGGTCTGCCACGGGCTCCTTTCGGGACGCCCTCGGGACGCTCGAGCAGCTCCTCTCGTACTCCGAGGCGGCTGCCGATGGGACTAACGACTCTTCCATCGCGCTCGACGACGTGCTCGCGGTGCTCGGCGTGGCCGACGCGGACCTCGTGTTCTCCACTGTGGACGCCGTTGCTTCGGGCAGCGCCCGCGAGGCGCTCCTGGCCGCCGCCCGCCTCGCCGACTCGGGGCGGGACGTCGGCCGCTTCTTCTCAGATCTCGAAGTCCACGCCCGATCGCTCATGGTGGTCCAGGTACTGCGCGACGAGGTCCCGCCCGAGCTCCGTGTCACCGACGAGCAGGACGCTCGCCTGCTGCAACAGGCCAAGCGAGTGGCGCCCGCCGACGTGGTCCGCCTACTCGACCTGCTCGCCGCCGGGCTTCGCGCGATGAAAGACGGCTCGGACGCCCGCACTCAGCTCGAGCTTGCGCTCTTGAAGGCCGCGACGCCTGCGCTCGAGTCCAGTGCCAAGGCGCTCATGGCGCGCATCGAACGGCTGGAGGCGCGGTTGGGAGACCCGATGTCGCTTCCGACGGGCCCGCCGTCACGCGCTCCTGAGGCGCCGGCCACGGCGGCTGCCCGAGCGGCGGCGGCCCAGGGCGTTGTCGAGTCCGGCGGGTCCCGGCCGGGCCGCACGTCGGTTGCGGTCGCTGCCCAGGTGGACCATGAGCCGGCGGTGGCCACCTCTACCACCTTGCCCGGGACACCCGAACGCCCGGACGGTGCGGCGGCGGCGGCGCTCGCTGGCAGGGCGGCTCAGCAGGTCTCCTCCGAGCTGGCCACCGAGACCGATCCGGACCCTGCGGTGTCCGCTGTCGCGGTGATCGATCCCACCGCTCCGGCGCCCGAGCGGGCGAGCATGACGACCGCAGTCGATCTGGACCTTCCCGCCTTCGCGCTGCTCTGGCCCGCCGTGCTCGAGTCCATCGGCGCAGAGAACGGTCTGCTGGCCGCCTCGCTGGCTGACGCCCACCCGGCGTCACTCGACGACTCAGAGCTCACGCTCGCGTGGGCCGAGTCGGCGGCGTTCTCCAAGCGCAAGGCCGAAGCCGCCGCCAACCGCGAGTTGATAGCCCAGGCGATCCGGGCTGTGACGGGCTCCTCACTGCGGCTGGCCTACACCCTGCGGACGGACGTCGAGCAGATCGCCGACGGCAAGCCGGCCGAACCGGGCCTCACCGAAGAAGAGCTGATCGCCCGTCTCGTATCCGAGTTCGACGCAGAAGAACTACCGCCCGATCCCCAGCCGCCCACGGAGTCCTGAATGCCCCAGCCGAACATGCAGCAGATGATGAAGCAGGTCCAGAAGATGCAGGCCGACATGATGAAGGCGCAGGAGACGCTCAAGGACGACCGGATCGACGCTTCAGCGGGCGGCGGCATGGTGAACGTCGTCATCTCGGGCGACCTCGTGTTGCAGTCGATCACGATCGACCCATCCGCCGTGGACCCCGACGATGTCGAGATGCTTCAAGACATGGTTCTGGCCGCCACCAACGAGGTGCTGCGTTCAGCGCAGGAGCACGCCGCCACCAAGATGGGCGGGCTGGCCGGCGGCCTTGGCGGGCTCGGCCTGCCGGGTCTCTAACCAGCGCCCATCGGCGTGTCACTTGCTCCGCCGCTCCAGCGCCTGGTCACCGAGCTCGCACGGCTGCCGGGGATCGGCAATCGGACGGCTCAGCGTCTCGCCTTTCACGTGCTGCGCGCCCCCGCCGAGGAGGCCCGGGCGCTGGCTGACGCGATCCGCGAAGTGAAGGAGAAGATCTCGCTGTGCGAGGTCTGCTTCAATCTGGCGGAAGGCTCGCGCTGCGCCATCTGCGAGGACGCCCGGCGCGACGTCGGGTTGATCTGTGTCGTCGAGGAGGCCGGGGATGTCATCCCGATGGAACGCACCCACGAGTACCGCGGCCGGTATCACGTGCTGGGAGGGGCACTTTCGCCGATCGACGGCGTCGAGCCCGAGCACCTCAAGCTCGCCGAGCTCTACGTGCGCGTCGAGCGGCCGGCGGACGAGCCGGTGCGCGAGGTGATCCTCGCCACCAACCCCACCACCACCGGGGAGGCGACCGCCCTCCACATCGCCGACGGCCTGCGTGTCCGAGCACCCGAAGTGAGCGTGACCCGCTTGGCCTCGGGCCTACCGGTGGGCGCCGACCTCGAGTACGCCGACGAGGTCACCCTCGGCAAGGCGTTCGCGGGGCGCCGCGCCCTCTGATTCGTTAGCCGGCGGCGCGAACCCCGTCGCCGAGGAAGGACGCTGAACCCACCTCCGCCTCACCCGCCCGAGTTGACTTCGGGCCGCGTGCTAGGCCGCAGGCGGCACTATCCGAAGGATGCGGTCGTCACCGTCCTGCGGCGAGCCGCGACCGTCCGTGTTGTTCGTGAGCACGTACAACGAGCCGTCGGGGCCTTCGACGATCGAGCGCATCCGCCCGTAGTCGCCCTCGAAGAGCGCCTCGTTGCCGGTCACCCGTCCTTCACGGGAGATCGTCACCCGCTGGATTCGCTGGCCGACGAGCCCCGCCATCAGGTAGTCGCCGGTCCACGCCGAGCCGCCCCGGCGCACGAAAGTCGATCCCGAGGGGGCGATCGACTGCGGATAGATCGCCACCGGCGTCTGCAGCCCGTCTCTCTGCTCCACCCCGCGGATCTCAGGCCAGCCGTAGTTGCCGCCTCGCCGCAGCAGGTTGACCTCGTCGTCGCCATCGGGTCCGTGTTCGTTCTCGACGAAGCGGTCCGTGCCCGGTTGCCAGTCGAAGCCCTGGGGGTTCCGATGGCCGAGCGAGAAGACCTCGGGCCGGGTGTCCGAGCCGCGGCGGTACTCTCGTGGCTCAAGCCGCAGGATCTTGCCGTTGAGCCCTTCAGGATCCTGCGCCGAGCCCGCATCCGCCGCGTCGCCGGCCGAGAAGTAGAGCCGCTCGTCGGGCCCGAAGCGCAGGCGCCCACCGTTGTGGATCCCCGCGGCCCGGATGCCGCGCGCGACGACCGCGCGCTCCTGCAGTCCGTCGTCCGTCATCTCATAGCGGGCCACCTCGTTCCCCGACGCGACCGTCCGATAGAGATACACAAAGCGGTTGGAGTCGAAGTCGGGATCGATCGCGAGCCCGAGGAGGCCCCCCTCACCAACCGCCTGCACTTGGACCCTCGCAACGGGCTCCGCACGCAGCTCGCCTTCCCGGCTCAGCAGTCGCACCCGCCCCGGGCGCTCGGTGACCAGCGCGCGGCCGTCGGGCAGGAAGGCGATCTCCCACGGGGCCTCCAGCCCCGTCGCGAGCGTCGAGACGCGCGGCTCTCTGGGTGCGCGGGCGGGTCCAGATCCGGACGACCTCGGCGTGGTGGCGGGGGTCGGAGCCGCCTCGCGTCCCGGCGGTGGGGTCGAGGTGCTCGCCTGATCGTTCTCGCCGCCGCACGCAGCCATCGCGCTGCACAGCGCGATGGTTTCGAGGAGGCGGCTTCGCATGCGGTAACGGTAATCGGTCGCCTCGGCCCATCCCGCATGTCGGCGCGCCAAGGCCGCGGGCGGAACGGGACCTACACTTCGCAGAGATGGCCGGCACCGTAGTCATGAAGTTCGGCGGCACCTCCGTGGCCGACGCCGAGCGCCTCAAGCGTGCGGCCGGCCGGATCGTGCGCGCCAAGGAGGCCGGGCACGACGTCGTCGCCGTGCTGTCGGCGCGCGGAAAGACCACGGACGAACTGGTGGGAATGGCCGAGGAGGTGTCAATCACGCCGGATCCGCGAGAGATGGACATGCTCCTCTCCACGGGCGAGCGCATCTCGTGCGCCCTGTGTGCGATGGCGATCAACGACTTGGGGCACCGGGCAATCTCACTGACAGGCTCCCAGGCCGGAATCGTCACGGACACGTCGCACACCAAGGCACGGATCCTGGACGTCCGCGCTGACCGCATCCGCGCAGCGCTCGCTGACGGTGCGATTGTCCTGGTGGCAGGCTTCCAGGGGGTTTCGACCACCTACGACGTCACTACGCTCGGGCGCGGCGGCTCGGACACCACAGCGGTCGCCCTCGCCGCCGCCCTGGACGCCGAGGTCTGCGAGATCTACACCGACG
>JACCYI010000375.1 GCA_013696535.1 Solirubrobacterales bacterium | reverse complement strand
GTCGGCTTCGCGAAGCCAGGCGCCCCGTTCGGCGTAGGGCACCCAGCCCTCGTTGAAGTGGACCCGCCGGCCTTCGAGCCCGAGCTCCCGCGCCAGCGCCACGGCTGCGGCACCGGCTGGGTGGACGTCGCGCTCGGCCATAGCCGGGCGCTTTGCGCCGAGAAACACGAGATGGACGTCTTCGGGCAGCCCGGCCATCGCGCGGATCGGGGTCGTCGCGTCGAGCCAGTCCCAGATCCCGCCGCCCCACACGAGCACGCGATGGTGCGCTGGGATCTCGAGCCGGTCACGGAGCCCCCCGCCGGCCGCCGCCTCCGGCGGCTGCTCGGGTATCCCGAAGGGCACCACGTCGATGCGGCTCCGCAGAGCCGGGTCGCGCGCCTCCCCCTCGGCGTCGAGCAGGCCGCTCACCGCCATCGCGCCCAGCCAGAGGTCGCGCTGGCGCTCGGAGGCGCAGGCGATGAAGTCCGCGGCCGCGAGGTGCGCGGTGGCCGCGGCCACCACGATGGCTCGCAAGCGGCTCCGGGAGGGGGCCGGCCTGCCCCGGGTGCCTTCCAGGACCTCGATGACCGTCGGATTGTAGAAGTCGACGGCCAGGCGCGTCGGCAGGCGGGCTACGCGGGTCAGCAACCGCGGTGGGAGCAGCTGGGCGACGACGACGTCGTGGGCCCGCGCGGCCTCCAGGAGAGCGTCGTAGTCAGACAAGCCGGCGTCCAGCCGGGCGAGACCGTCGACTCGCATCCGCCCAGGGGCGGCAAGGGTGACCTCGCAGCGCACGGCGAGGGCACGGGCCAGCTCGAGTGCCCGGATCGCCGGCCCGGCCATCCGCTTCCCGACCGGCTCCGCGGAGACCACGAGGACGCGACTTGGTGGCACGCGCGGCGACCTTAGCGGCCGGAGTCGCGCAAGCGCGCGGGCTCGACCGCCCGCGTCAGGACTGCGGCGCCCAGGTACGCCACGGCCCCGAGAGGCACCGTCAGTGCGACAGGGGAGTCGCGCAGCGGCCACAGGATCGCCGCCATGACGCCGACCGCCGGCAACGCCCGTGCGAGGCTTCCGAGGCCGGGAACGAAGTCCAGGCGCCGCCGGGCGAGGCGGCCGGTCCCCGCCAACAGCCCCAGCTCGCAGGCGACCGCGGTCCACGCCGCCGCGAGGATTCCGTGCGAGGGGACCAGGACGACGTTGGCCACCACGTTGAGCGTCAGGGCGCCCACGTTGAGCCACAGGGCGGCCATCTGGAGGCCCCGGGCGATCAGCGCATTGCCCAGCAGCCCGTTCACGCAGCCGAGCGCCGCCGCGCAGAGGAGGATCCGCAGCGGAGCGGCCGCCTCCGCGAAGCCGTCCCCGCCCAGCGTTCGCGCCAGCTCCCCCGCCACCACGGCGCCGCCCACCGCGAGCCCGAGCCCCAGCAGGCACAGGACGTCGAATGCGGCCTGCAGGGCGGGTCGCAGACGGGCGTCGCCTTCGGCCAGGTAACGGCTGAGGATGGGGAACACCGACACCAGGAGAACGCCCGGAAACACCGCCACGAGCTCTGAGACCCGCCACGCCAGCGAGTAGTGCCCGAGCTCCTCGTAGGACCGCGACAGCGAGATGATCAGGGCGTCGGCCCGGAAGTAGGCCTCGTTGAGCGCCAGCGCGGCGCCGACCGGCGCCGCGGCGACGAGCAGCTTGCGTGTCACCTCCGGGTCGGCGCGGGGCCGGCCGCCGATCGCGTTCCGGGCCACCCTTCCGGTCACGCCGAGCGTGACGGCCGCGCCAATGCCGGCGGTGGACACCACCGCATAGAAGCCAAGGTCCAGCGCTGCGACGGTCGCGACGGCGGCGAGCGCCGCGGCGCGGCCCAGCACGTCGGCGAACGCGACCCGCGCGCCGCGCAGATCGGCGAGCAGGACGGCGGTCAGGGAGCTGGTCAGGACGCCGAGCGCCAGCGGCACGCCTGCGATGAGGACCGCCACCCGGACCTGGTCTGGATAGGGCAGGGCAAGGGCCGCCAGCGCGGCACACGTCACGGAGAAGAGCGCGAGCCCCGAGCGGACGGCGAGCGCCGAGCCGAGCACCTCGGGCGCGCGCTCCGGGCGCTGGGCGAGCTCCCGGATGACGGTGGTGGTCAGCCCGGCGTCGGCGAGCACGGCGAAGAGTTGGGTGAGCGACAGAGCCAGGGCCACCCGTCCGTAGCCGCCCGGTCCGAGGTAGCGGGTGGTGATCGCGATGGAGACGAGCCCGAGCGTCAGCACCGCGGCCTTGCCGACCAACCCGGCGGCTGCGCTGCCCGCGACCCGACGGGCGTCCGACGGCACGCCGAGGCAGGTTAGAGCGCGACTCGGGCGGTGCGGGAATGCGAGCGGGAACCGCCCGCCCGTCCGCGCCCCC
>JACCYI010000350.1 GCA_013696535.1 Solirubrobacterales bacterium | reverse complement strand
GGGGGCGGGGCACGCCCGGACCGCTACGCGCGAGTCGATGCCAGCGGGCGGTCGGATACCGGAGCAGGGCTCAGGTTCGAGCCCTGTGCGTCGGCTTCCTCGCTGTGGACCTCCACCTGGCCATACGGGGTCATGAGGATCATCGCGGCGATCACGAGCACGAACGCAACGAGCCCCGCGATGGCCAGCAGGACTTCGACTCCCGTCATGCTCGCCTCACGACGGCGGTGGTCCAGAAGGCGCCCGCCGCCAGGATCGACGGCACCCACAGCCCGACGAACACGCCCTCATCACGGTAATCGGAGAACCAGAGGCCGATCGAGAGAAGGAAGGAGGCGAAGGCTGCGAAGAGGAAGAGGGTTACGCCCAAGCGGTATCTGTGCGTTTCGGCCATGACGGCCTCCTGACGTTGGATTTCAGGAATGGTTACGGCAGGCAGCCCTCTCGGGATCGCCGCCGGAGCCCCCAGAAACCTTGACGAAATCCTGATGCGCTCACGCGTGGTCGAGCAACTACCGTGCGTGGTCGTCGGCGGACACATCGGCGTCCAGGGCGTCGCGCAGGCCCGCGGCCTCGAGCTCGGCGGCCACGAGCGCGTCGTAGCGGCCCGCTTCAAGGTCACCCAGTGGATCGCGCGTGTGGCGCAGAAGAACGCCGTAGGGCAGCCCGAACGCCGCGCGCTGGGCGATGAGTCGGCGCCGCTCGACCGAATGGGCGCCGGCGGCAAGCACTTGGGCTCCTGCCGTCAGCCGGGTTGCCTGCCGCCATCGGCCGGGGAGGAAGGACATGAGCGTGAGCACGCTGGGGATCAGCCAGGTGAGGATGCCGAGCAGTTTGGCCAGCGCATCGATGCGCTGGCGGCTCTCCCGCCCCAGTGAGGCCGCAGTCTCACCCGCCTCCTGCCCGGCTCCCTGCAACGAGTCGCGCAGTTGGCCACCGATGATCGGGGCGGCGCCCACCGCGTCGCCGGCCCGCTGCAGCGTCGCCTGGGTCGAGCTGCCGGCCTCGGTGATGCCGCGCGAGAGCGAGTTGAGCTCGGTGACCGAGTCGTGCACCTTCAGGCCGAGCCACGCGAAGAGCAGGAAGAGGACGAGAACGACGACGTCCAGCGCGATGGTCCTGCGCAAGGGTCCGGGAAGGCTGGGGTAGAGGCGCACCTCTGCGGGCTACCCACAAACGACGAGGGGCCCGGCACACGCCGGGCCCCTCGTTCAAGCAACAGCGCACGCTCCAAGGGAGCGCAAGAGCGCTGCTTACATCATGCCGCCCATTCCACCCATGTCGGGCATGCCGCCGCCACCGCCGTTGTCGTCGTCCTGGACCTCGGCGACGATCGCCTCGGTGGTCAGGATGTTCTTGGCGATCGACGCCGCGTTCTGCAGCGCCGAGCGGGTGACCATGGCGGGGTCGATGACGCCCGCCGAGACCAGGTCGACGTACTCGCCGGTCTGGGCGTTGAGGCCGTTGCCGTCCGCGGACTTGCGGACCTCGTTGACCACGACGGACCCTTCGAGTCCGGCGTTCTCCGCGATCTGGCGGAGCGGCTCCTCGAGCGCGCGCAGGATGATCCGGGCACCCGTCTTCTCGTCGTCGATCTCGAGCGTATCGGTATCGATGGCGGAAGCGGCCTGCAGCAGCGCGACGCCGCCACCGGGCACGATGCCCTCCTCGAGCGCGGCGCGCGTGGCCTGCAGCGCGTCCTCGACGCGGTGCTTCTTCTCCTTCATCTCCGTCTCGGTGGCCGCGCCGACCTTCACGACCGCGACGCCGCCCGAGAGCTTGGCGAGACGCTCCTGGAGCTTCTCGCGATCGAAGTCGGAGTCGGTGTTCTCGACTTCGGCCTTGATCTGGTTGATGCGGCCCTTGATGGCGTCCGCGTCACCCGCGCCGTCGACGATGGTGGTGTTGTCCTTCGCCACCACGATGCGGCGGGCACGGCCCAGCTGCGAGACCTGCGTGTTCTCGAGCTTGAGGCCCATCTCCTCGGTGATGACCTCGGCGCCCGTGAGGATCGCGATGTCCTCGAGCATGCGCTTGCGGCGATCGCCGAAGCC
>JACCYI010000349.1 GCA_013696535.1 Solirubrobacterales bacterium | reverse complement strand
GCACCGCTCAACCGAACACCCTCGGCGCCGAGCGTTCGACAGATGAGCGCCCTGCGAGCGACGTCTCCCTCGTTGAGTCCGAGCGCTTCCAGTTCTCCCTCGGACGGCAACACCACGTCCGCTCGTTTCACCAGCCGGGCTGTGCGGGCGCGAGCGTCGGCGCTGGCATCGGGGCGAAGGTTCGGATCCAGCGAGATCCGACCGCCGGCGCGCCCCACGCGCTCGGCACTCGCCTCCACCGCCGCCGCTATCGCGCCTCCGAACGCGAGCGTGGAACCCGACACGTGCAGCCAGTCGGCGCTCCGCGCGGCGCGGTCCGCCGAAGCGAGGTCGAGCGCCATGGCGGCCGAGTCGTGGACCGAGAACCAGAAGTCGCGTCCGCCCGCTTGGTCGTAGGCCACGAAGGCCACAGCAGTGGCGCGGCCGGGAACCACCTGAAGGGCGTCGATGCCGACCGCATCGCGACGCAGCCGGGCGACCAGGGCATGGCCGAAGCGGTCGTCGCCGACCCCGCCTACAAGCGCGGCAGGGGCGCCCAGACGTGCTGCAACCGAAGCGAAGATGGCGGGTGCACCGCTGGGAAATGGTCCAGCCCACTCGCCGGCGGTGCTCAGCACGCCGTCAGAGGACAGGCGCCGAAACTCCATCAGCGCCTCTCCGACGGCGAGGATCACGCCGCATCCCTCACCAGGATCTCCAGGCGCGTGGTTCGCGCCTCGCCGGCCTCGAGCACCGGCAGCCTGCCCGCGTCCCGATCAGCGCTACGGCCGAGCACCGAGCAGTTGGCCGGCTCCAGGCCGAGCGCGCCGATGCCGGGCGCCGGATGCATCCACTGCCACAACCTCGGCAGCGCGGATAGATCCCACCGCACCGTGACTTCGATCGAGGTGGCAGGGCTCATGAGCGTCACCGAGCCCCAACCGTCGGGGCCCGGCTTGACTTCATGCTCAAACACGCGCTCGAGCGCACCGTCGACCACTCCTGGAGCTCGGTGCCAGGATCGAGTGAACGGGGCTGCCGCCTCGTCTCGTGGGTGGGTCGCGTGGGTGTCGAGCGCCAGGGTGGCACCTGGGCTCCAAACGGGTGCGCCGATGTTCACGTGGTAGAGCTGGGGCACTTCCTCGGCCTCGCGCCCTCGGTTGCGCACGACATCGACCAGTTCCAGACGGCCGTTGCCGACGTGTGTCGTCCAGCTGCGGTCGACTTCCAGGTGGGAACCCAGCGCACTGACTTCGCGAATCAGGGCTCGGGCGCGGATGGCATCAGCCGTGCGATCCACGCCCAGCAACTGCGCCCGCTGCATCGAGAACTCCCCGTGCAGGCCATGACCTTCAGACGGTGTCCCAACGTTGCGCAGTCCGCACGTCACCATCAGCCCGCCCCCGAAGGCTCGCAACCAGTCGAGGTCCCGCGGCGCGGGGATGGGCGCGTGCTCACCGACCGGTGATATCCAGGCCAGCGGCACGCCTCGGAACCAGGCTGCCCCTGCGTCGAATCCGCGATCGGGCAGCAGTCGCACGTCCACTCCGTTCCAGACGCGTAGATCGAGTGCGCGGCAGCCTGCTGCCGCGCCGTCGGTCACCACCGAGGATACCGCTGCCGCGATCTGGTCGAGGCTGCCGTACTCATCACGATTCATGCGAGGTCCACGCTAGTCGCCTCGACCGACAGATGTATCCCTGTGTTCGACCGACGCGGCGCAGGCGCGACTTCCGCCACCCGGCCGCCGTTGGACCCCTTGTGCCGTGGCGGGCGGCCCGCCGCGCTCGGCTAGACCGCGCGCAGTTCCCGCAGGCGGCCGACCTCCGCCGCCGCGCGGCTGCGGCGCGGGTCGTGAAAGGGCAGCGACGTGAGAACTGACTTCCAGGCCGTCAGATCGTCGCGTCCGGCGGCCGACTCCACGAAGGTCCAGCAGCACTCCAGGTCACCGCACGAGAGCACCGCGTGGCGCAGCCAGCGGTCGAGGGTCTCGCGCTCCTGCACGATGCCGGGCGCCTCCGAGCGTGGGAGCAGGACGCCCTTATAGGCGACCGCCGCCGCGCCGATCTCGCCGTCGTGCAGCCGCCGCTGCACGTCGGTCAGGTCGCTCTGGACACCCGCCGTGAGCCGATAGGGGTCCGTGTCGATCCAGCCGCCGAGCAGCCGCCGCAGCCGTGACACCTCGCCGCGAACGCTGCTCGGCACCACCACGTCGCCGTAGAGCGCCGCTCCGAGCTGCTCTGAGCTCATTCCGTCCGCGTGCGTGCACAGCAGCGCGAGAATCTCCGAGTGCCGCCTCGACAGCTCGATCCGACGCTCGCCGACCAAGGCTTCAACACGGTCACGGCCTAGCATCGCCAGGCGAAGCATGCCGCCATTCGCGGCAGCCGGCCGGGTGGGCGCCAGAACGCAGACGACGTACGCGTCCGGACCGACCGGCTCAACTTCAAGGCGCTCGCCGGAGGCCAGCGCCGATTGCCCGGCGAGCAGAGGCGAGGGCAGTCGCGCGCCGTCGAGCGCGCCGCGGGGATGCTCGGCGACGACCCGGCCCGCGCCGTCCACGAGGGCGGCCGGCCCCGGCCGGCTCGTCAGCCGCTCGAGATGACGTGCGTGCAGGGCGGCGTCGCGCTCGTGCAACCGGCAGCGCAACTCTGCCTCGACAGCCGCGGCGGTCGCGGTGGCCACCGTGAGGCAGTGGGGATGGGCGGCCGCCAGGCGGCTCGTGAGGTCGATCACCGCCAGCAGGCGGCCGGTGGCTGGATCGTGGATGGGGGCGGCCGAGCAAGTCCAGAGCTGAACGACCTCCGCGAAGTGCTCGGCGGCGAACACCTGAACGGCGTGGTTGGAGGCGAGCGCCGTGCCGATGGCATTGGTCCCTGCGCCCGCCTCGCTCCACAGCGCCCCTTCGGCGAAGTTCATCGTCTCTGCGGCGCTGAGCCGCAGGTGCGGGTCGCCGTCGATCCAGAGGAGCCGACCGTCGGCGTCGGAGATGACGAGGAGATGAATGTCGTTCATGCCGTTCAGGCACTCTCGGATGAGCGGGACCATGGTGGCCAGCGGGTGGTCCTCCCACAGCGCGGCGGCTTCGTGGGCGGCCAGCTCGCAGGCACTCGGCCGGGCGCTGGTCGGATCGATCCCCGCCGCGTGCGACCGGCGCCAGGAGTCGGCGATCGGACGGCGCACCGACGGCGCGTCCCCCTTGTCGAGGTACCGCTCCCAGGCACGTCGGACGACACGCGCCCGCGCCGCCGGGGGCGTCGTCGCGTCTATGGCCAGCCATGGACTGCGCATGTGTCTCCTCGGTCTCCTCGATCGAGGGTACCGGCGTACGCGCCAAGTTCGCAACCGGCAGATGCAGCGCGCTTGCAGCGCACCCAAGGGTAAGAACGGAGTGCAGGGTCAAGAAAGGAGACGCGGGTTTGACGCCAGGCACCGAGGAGCGAGCACCGACGCGCGGACGCCGTGGACTCTCCACTGCCCGGGAAGTGCTGCGCGTGCTCGCCTTCTTGCAGGCGCACCCCGAAGGCGCGCGCGCCGACGAGGTGGCCCGCGTCGTGGGCAAGAGCACCTCGACCGCGTACTACCTCCTCGTCTCCCTGTGCGAGGAGGGCTTCGCGGTGCACGATCGCGACGGCCGATACCGGATCGACACGCGAGCTCAAGCGCTCGCCGTCGAGCCTGACATGGAGCCTCTCCCCGACACCGGCGCGCGCGCCGTCGAGGCGCTTTTCGCCCGCACTCGCAAGCGCTCCTACTTCGGCGTGGTGCGCGCCGGGGCCATCGAGATCGCGGTCGTCCGCGGCCGGCAGGGCGTGGCCAAGATGCCTGGGCTCGGAACCCAGATCCGAGAGAACGCGCACGCCCTCGCGATGGGCAAGGTCGTGCTCGCGCGGCTGCCCGAGGCAGCTCTTGCCCGCTACGCCCGCCGTGGGTTGCCGGCCTATACCCCGGGCACGATCACCGACCCGCTTGCGCTCGCCGCCGACCTCGAACGGGTCCGACAGCAAGGCTACGCGGTAGATCGCGAGGAGTTCGACCAGGACTTCTGCTGCGTCGCCGCGCCGGCGCTCGACGCCCGTGGTCGCCTGCGCGGCGTCCTTGGGCTTTCGACCACCGTGCGCGCCTTCGACCGCGAGCACGAGGCTCTCGCTGAGGCCGTTTCCAACATCGTGCGGAATAGCACCAGTTTCTTGGCGGGGGCGGCCAGCGCGCATAGCGTCCCCACCCGAACGACTCCCCAAGGAGGCAACCCGACGTGAGCAGAGCCAGTATCACCAAGGCCCACAACAAGGTCCAGGAGCTCTCCTGGGATCCGACCTACGTGGAGCCCGTCGAGAAGTACGCCACCGACTACACGTTCGAGAAGGCGCCCAAGAAGGACCCGCTCAAGCAGGTCCTGCGGTCGTACTTCCCGATGGAGGAGGAGAAGGACAACCGCGTCTTCGGCGCGATGGACGGGGCCATCCGTGGAAACATGTTCCGCCAGGTCCAGGAGCGCTGGATGGAGTGGCAGAAGCTCTTCCTGTCCATCATCCCGTTCCCGGAGATCTCCGCCGCCAGGGCGATGCCGCTGACGATCGGCTGCGTGCCCAACCCGGAGTTGCACAACGGGCTGGCGATCCAGATGATCGACGAGGTCCGCCACTCGACGATCCAGATGAACCTCAAGCGGCTCTACATGAACCACTACGTGGACCCGGCCGGATTCGACATCTCCGAAAAGGCGTTCTCCAACTGCTACGCCGGCACGATCGGCCGGCAGTTCGGCGAGGGCTTCATCACCGGCGACGCGATCACGGCGGCCAACGTCTACCTCACCATCGTCGCCGAGACCGCGTTCACGAACGTGCTCTTCGTCGCGATGCCGGCCGAGGCGGCGGCCAACGGCGACTACCTGCTGCCGACGGTCTTCCACTCGGTGCAGTCCGACGAGTCTCGCCACATCTCGAACGGCTACTCGATCATCCTCATGGCGCTCGCGGACGAGCGCAACCGGCAGCTGCTGGAGCGTGACCTGCGCTACGCCTGGTGGAACAACCACTGCGTGGTGGACGCCGCCATCGGCACGTTCATCGAGTACGGCACCAAGGATCGCCGCAAGGATCGCGAGTCCTACGCCGAGATGTGGCGCCGGTGGATCTACGACGACTACTACCGGTCCTACCTCATCCCGCTCGAGAAGTACGGCCTCACCGTCCCGCACGACCTGGTCGAGGAGTCCTGGAACCGCATCTGGAACAAGGGTTATGTCCACGAGGTCGCCCAGTTCTTCGCGACAGGCTGGTTCGCCAACTACTGGCGGATCGACGCGATGGACGACACGGACTTCGAGTGGTTCGAGCACAAGTACCCGGGCTGGTACGACAAGTACGGGAAGTGGTGGGAGAAGTACTCAGAGCTCGGCAAGAAGAACGGGCACAACCCGATCGCCTTCGAGGCCGAAGCCAACTACGAGTATCCGCACCGCTGCTGGAGCTGCATGGTCCCCTGCCTGATCCGCGAGGACATGGTGGCCGATGAGGTCGACGGTCAGGTCCGCACGTACTGCTCGGAGACCTGCCACTGGACGGACGCGGTCGCGTTCCGCCCGGAGTACGAGGGGCGCCCGACGCCGGCTATGGGCCGGCTCACCGGCAAGCGCGAGTGGGAGACCCTCTACCACGGCATGGACGTCGCCGACATCATGGAGGAGCTCGGCTACGTCCGCGACGACGGCAAGACCACCATCCCACAGCCGCACCTGGATCTCGATCCGAAGAAGATGTGGACGCTCGACAACGTGCGGGGCAACACGCTCCAGAGCCCGAACGTCCTCCTCAACGAGATGTCTAAGGAGGACCGCGACAAGTACGTAGCCCAGTACAAGAAGGGCGGCCCGGCCGGAAGGCCAGCGCCGGCACCGGCGGCGGCGTAGCCCGACGTACCGCGCACGCGACTTCAGTCGCGTGCGCGGTGTAGAGGCGAGGGGTGGCCGAATAGGCGGGTCGGTCACCCCGCAGTACGGCGAGAGGAGGTGGCGCACGGTGGGTGAGACGTACAACGTCCGGTTCGAGCCGGTCGGCATCGACATAGAGGTCAACGAGGACGAGACCGTCCTCAATGCCGCCTTCCGACAGGGCGTCATGCTCATGCACGGATGCAAGGAGGGCCAGTGCTCCGCGTGCAAGTCCTTCCTGCTCGACGGTGACGTGGACCTCGACCGCTATTCGACCTTCGCGCTGCCCGACTTCGAGGAGGCCGAGGGTTGGACGCTGCTGTGCCGCGCGCATCCGATGACCGACCTCGAGGTCGAGCTCATCAACTACGACGAGGAGATTCTGCGCAACGGCCTGCCGCTGCAGACCGTGCAGACCCGCGTCGCGGCGGTCGAGGAGCTCACCCACGACATCCGCCGGCTCGTGCTGACGCTCGAGTCCCCCAAGGAGCTCGTGTTCCATCCCGGCCAGTACATCGACGTGGGAATCCCGGGGAAGGAAGACGAGCATCGCTCGTTCTCCATGGCCAACCTTCCCTCGGACGCAGGGCGGGTCGAGCTGATGATCAAGCTCTATCCGGACGGGCACTTCTCCGGCCTGCTCGCCGACGGCACGATCGGCGAAGGCCAGGAGCTGGCGATCACCGGGCCCTACGGCACGTTCACGTTGCGAGAAAGCTCGCAGCGACCGCTCGTGATGATCGGCGGCGGTGCAGGAATGGCCCCGATGCTCGCGCTGCTGCGTCAGATGGAGGCGGAAGAGAACGCACGGCCGGCGACCTTCTACTACGGCGCCCGGGGCAGCGCCGACCTCTTCGCGCTCGAGGAGCTCGAACGCCTCACGAAGGCGCTGTCGGGCTTCGAGTTCGTGCCGGCGCTCTCCGACGACGACCCCGGAGAGGACTGGACCGGGGAAAGCGGCCTGATCACCGACGTGGTCGAGCGTCGGGAGACCGACCTGGCTGATGCAGACGCCTACGTCTGCGGCCCGCCGCCGATGGTCGAGGCAGCCATGGATCTGCTCAAGGCCAAGGGCGTCCCGGACTCACGCATCTTCTACGACAAGTTCACGACCACCGCCACCCCCGAGGAGACCAGCGCGACATGAGCACCACCACCAAGGATGGCTCGAAGCCGGAGCGCAACGTTCCGAAGCCCGTCTTCACGGATGCCGAGGCCGGGTCGCAGGAGTTCCCTTCCTCGACCAGCCGGTCCTACAACTACTTCACCCCCGCCAAGCGCCGGGCGTCGGTCTATGAGGACGTCACCTTCGACGTCCAGCCGGACCCTGAACGCCATCTCACCCAGGGCTGGATCTACGGCTTCGCGGACGGCACGTCGGGCTATCCCAAGGAGTGGACCGCGCTCAAGTCCACCGACTGGCACGTGTTCCGCGATCCCAATGAGGAGTGGGAGCAGACGATCTACCGCAACAACGCGAACGTCGTCCGCCAGGTCGGCCACAACATCGCCAACGCCAAGGCAGCGCACTCCTTCGCGAACTGGAACCGGAACTGGATCGACATCGTCGCCAAGCACGTCTCAGCCTTCGCGCATGGCGAGCAGGGAATAGGCCTCTACGTCTACACCCCGGCCCAGCGGGACGCTCCGACCAACATGATCAACAACGCCCTGGCGGTCGCGGCGCTCCACAAGCTCCGCTTCGCGCAGGACATCATCCTCTACAACCTCGACCTCTCCGAGGAGATCGAGGGCTTCGACGGCGAGGTGCACAAGGAGACCTGGCAGTCAGACCCGGTCTGGCAGGGCGTGCGCAAGAACGTCGAGCAGCTCACCGCCACCCGCGACTGGGCCGAGGCCTTCTTCGCGACGGCTGTCGTGTTCGAACCGCTGGTCGGTGAGCTGTTCCGCAGCGGGTTCGTGATGCAGGTGGCCGCGCTGCAGGGCGACTTCACGACACCGACGCTGATGGGCTCGGGGGAGTCGGACACCGCGCGCGAGCAGCGCGGGGCGCGGGCGCTCTTCGGCATGCTCGCCGAGGACTCCGAGCACGGCGAGGCCAACAAGGAGACGATGCAGGACTGGCTCGCCACCTGGACCCCCCGGAGCATCGAGGCCGCCCGCCAGCTGCAGCCCATGTGGTCTCAGCTCTCGGAGAAGGCCGTCCGCTTCGATGACTCGCTCGAGCGCGCCCAGACGCGATTCGCTGGGCTGCTCTCAGACATCGGCATCGAAACCCCCAAGGAGGCAAAGACCGCATGAGCGAGTCCACCGAGGACCGTTTCAAGTCCGACCGCACATCGTCCAACCGTGCCGGCGTGACCCTCATGAACAACCAGGTCGGCCATGTCGTCGCGCAGGTAATGCGCGAGAAGGGAGAGGTCACGGTCGAGGAGCTCCCGTCGATGATCCGCCTCGACGGCGACGGCGAGATCCACTTCAACTACGAGGAGATCGCCGACGCGCTCGGGTGGGCCGACTTCGGCAACGACGACTTCGAGGAGATCATGTCGACGCACTACGGCCGCATGGTCGTGCTCGACGAGGAGGTGATCCTCTTCGCGAATCCAGAGGACGCCGCAGAATACATCGGCTTCGACCTAGAGGAAGTGAAGTAGACATGTACGAAAAGGACGGCGAGCAGTACTTCATCGTGGACAGCCACCTCCACTTCTGGGACGCCAGCCCGGAGAACTGGGTCAAGGGCCAGGAGCAATACGCCAAGGGCTGGATCGAGTGCTTCCACGCCTACCAGAGCCTCGGTCCTCCCGAGACCCACTGGACTCTCGAGCACTTCCAGAAGTACTCCGCCGACGACTTCGAGAAGGACGTCTTCCAGGAGGGCCACGTCGACCACGCGATCTTCCAGTCGACGTACCTCAAGGAGTGGTACGCCGCCGGCTTCAACTCCATCGAGCAGAACGCCGCGCTGCTGGATCGCTTCGAAGGCCGGCTGCGCGTCAACGGGCGCTGGGATCCCCGCGAAGGTGAGGCCGGCCTCCAGCAGCTCCGCGACGATCATGCGCGCTACAGCCTCCAGGGGGTCAAGCTCTACACCGCCGAGTGGCGCGACGGCTCGCGCGGGTGGACGCTGAAAGACCCGGAGGCGGAGCCGTTCCTGGAGCTCTGCGAGGAGCTCGGAATCAAGAATGTCCACGTCCACAAGGGCCCGACGATCTGGCCCCTGGACAAGGACGCCTTCGACGTCTCCGACGTCGACCACGCGGCCACGAGCCACCCGGACCTCAACTTCATCGTCGAGCACGTCGGGCTCCCGCGGATCGAGGACTTCTGCTTCATGGCGACTCAGGAGCCCAACGTCTACGCTGGTCTCTCGGTCGTTGTAGGGGCCCTGATGCACGCCCGTCCGCGCTTCTTCGCCAAGTGCATGGGCGAGCTGCTGTTCTGGGTGGGCGAGGACAAGATGCTGTTCGGAAGCGACTACGGCATCTGGGAGCCGAAGTGGCAGGTCGAGGGCCTCGTGGCCTGGGACTACCCGGACGACACCTTCTCCGACTTCCCGCGCTGGACCACCGAGGCGAAGAAGAAGGTGCTCGGGCTGAACGCCGCCAAGCTCTACGGCGTCGACGTCCCGGAGGATCTGCGGCTGCCGGTGGCCGAGGACGAGCCAGCCAAGCAGGACGACGCCCAGCTCGTG
>JACCYI010000335.1 GCA_013696535.1 Solirubrobacterales bacterium | reverse complement strand
CCGCGAGCCCGCCGGGACGGCGGCGCGAGCCGCCTGGACGTCGTCGGGTGGCAGCAGCACCAGCTGCGGGTCGAGGTCTTCGAGATAGAAGGCGTACTCGTCGCGGGTGTAGGCGGGGTTGAGCGGGGCGGCAGCCGCTCCGAGGAGCGTCACGGCGAGCAACGCCTGCACGAAGGTGGGCCCGTCGGGGAGGACGAGCGCCACGCGATCCCCCCGGGCGATTCCTGCCGAACGCAGAACACCCGCGAAGCTCCCCACCGCCTCCTCAAGCGTCGCGAAGTCCAGCGCCGGCCCGCCGCCCGGCACGACGAGCGCCGGCTCGGTGGCGCTTCCGCGGGTCAGCAGTGACGCAAGCGTCTCGCCGCGGTGAACCCCGCCTGCATCGGCAGGGTGAGCGTCCGCGGACGACGTGGTGCTCGGGATGTCGGGCGAAGCGCTCATCAAGGTGCGGCCTCCGACCGCCGGCCCAGGCTACTGGATCCAATTAGGCCGTCAAGTGGATCCAACAGAACTTCCGAACCCGCTCGGGCGCTGCCTCGATCCTCGAGGTGTCTCACGGGCCGATCTGCATGCCGCCATCGACGACCAGGCTCTGCCCGGTGACATAGCTCGCGAGCGGCGAGGCGAGGTAGACGAACACATCCGCCACTTCACGGGGCGTGGCCAGGCGGCCCAGCGGGATGCGTGCAAGGAGCTCGTCCGCGACGGCGCTCGCGGACGTCCCCCGCAGCTGTGCTCGCTTCGCGGAGAGCTCGCGCATCATCTCGGTGTCGACCTGCCCGGGACAGACGGCGTTGACCAGCACACCATGCTCTGCGAGCTCGGCGGCGAGCGATTGCACCAGACCGATGACACCGAACTTCGTGGCCGAGTAGGCACCGTTCTCGCGGCCGCCGCGCCGGCCGAACAGCGACGAGGTCACGATGATCCGTCCGCCGCGACCACTGTCGACCATCGGCCGCGCGAACGCCCGGCACGTGAGAAAGGCACCCGTCAAGTTGATGTCGAGCGTCCGGCGCCAGTCATCGACGCTCAGTTCGAGGACTGGCGCGAGAACGAGGACGCCGGCATTGGCCACCACCACGTCAGCCGGGCCGAGTTCTTCGCGGCAGACACGTTCTGCATGCTCCACCGAGCTCGGGTCGCGCACGTCGACCTCAACTGCCAGCGCGCCGGGCATGCCCTCTGCTGCCGCCCGCGCCGCATCCAGCCGCATGTCGCCGCATGTCGCCGATCATCACACGGGCTCCCTCTTCCGTGAAGCGCTCGGCGACGGCCCGCCCGATCCCCTGCGCCCCACCGGTCACGAATGCCACGCGGCCGTCAAGCAGTGCGCTCATCTGACTCCTTTCGCGAGACGGACCCGCGGCCTACGCCACCAGGCATCTGGATCCAATCGGAGATCCTGGGTGCGTCGCTCCCGGCAACCGGCTTGCCGGCAGCACCCGAAGCAGCGAACGCAGCGAGCGCCCGTACAGACTCGAACACGCCGTCGCCTGGGTGCTGCTGCTTGCGGTGGTCGTGCTCGCGATCGGCCTGCTCTTCTTCGCTTGCGGTGGGAGGACGTCGGTCCTCGAGCCGGAATGGACCGGCATGGACCGTATCCTGGCACTGGTCTTGACGTTGGCCGTCGGGGCCCTCATCGCCTTCCAGCCGCCGGCCAATGCGGCGCTGGCGCGTCACGTCGGAGACCTCGGCGCGACGTTCACGAGCTTGCTGATCGCGACAGCGCTCGCCAGCATCGTCCTTGTGGTGGCTGGGGACCCCGGCGAGCTTCGAGGCCTGCAGGCGTTCAGTCCGGAGTACCTGCTGGGCCCGATCAGCGGAGCGGCGATCATTTTTGTGACGATCCTCACGGTCGGCCCGCTCGGCGCCACCGGAGTGGCGGCGGCGGTGGTGACGACGCAACTTGCGGCTTCAGCGCTCATCGATCATTTCGCCCTCCTTGACGTTGAGAGGACCGAGTTGAGCGTGGTCCGCCTCTCCGGCGTCGCGCTGTTGGTCATCGGGACTGTTCTCGTGACCTCCCGCTGACGATTGTCGAGCGATTTCGAACCGGGGAGGAAGATGCGCAGCGACGGCTTCGCCCATTTCGGGCTCACCGTGACGAGTATCGAGCGGACGGCTGAGTTCTACTCGTCTCACTTCGGCTTCGAAGTTCCGCGCGAAGTGTTCGAGTACGAGACTCCGTGGATCGGAAAGCTGGTGGGACACGACGGTGCACGGGTTCGGCTTGGCTTCCTCGCAATCGCAGACGTCCTCATCGAGTTGCACCAGTACCGCTGCCCTGAGGGCCACGAACGCGTCGTCCCGGACACCACCTACGTGGGGTGCCCGCACATCGCGATCCGGGTGGAGGACGTCGAAGCGACGTACCATCGGCTGTTGGACGAAGGCGTGGAGTTCATCTCGCCGCCGCAGGCCATCACGGATGGAGCGTTCGCCGGGTACGTCTGCGCGTACTGTCGCGATCCGGACGGGTTGATCGTGGAGATCACGCAGCCGCCCGCCGCCGCCGCCCAGGCGGGTCTTGAGCTGACCATGCCGGGGGTCGCCGGGCTTCGCGCCCCTCCTGAATAAGCTTCCGCGCGATGCGCACCCTCATTCGCAACGCAACCGTGGTAGACGGCACCGGAGGCCCGGTGCGAGAGCGCGCATCGGTCATCGTCGAGGACCACCTGATCGCCGGCGTGGTCGACCGTCCTGCTCCGTATTACGACCGCGCGGACCGGATCATCGACGCCCGGGACGGCTACGTCGTGCCCGGAGTCCTCAATCATCACGTCCACGGGCTCACCCGCGGCCCGCTGATGATCTCCGGAGAGCCGCCCCTGACCGACGAGCGCGTGCGGACGAATTGCGAGACGCTGCTGCATCAGGGGGTCACTCGCGCCTGCAACGTCGACGGCTTCGCGCTCGTGGAGGAGGCCGTGGCGGCCAGCCGGTTTCCCGGCCTGACGGTACTCGTCTCGGTACTTCAGACGCCCAAGCACTATGAGTGGACGGTGGACGGCCCGTTCCCGCTCGGGGGCATCGCTTCGCGCCATCACACGACGCTGGACGAGCAGCTGCGACGGGGCGCGGTGGCCATCGGCGAGATCGGGCCGGGCGTCGACGCCCATTGGGCTGACTACACCCTCATCCCGCTCGCTTTCCGGCGCGAGCTCGGAATCAGCCTGTCACAGGACCAGGCGCGCGAACTGCGGCTCCTCAGCGAGGCCGGTGACACGGAGGGCCTGCGGGCGACGCTGACCGGCGCCGGCGCGCCCGCCACGTACGCCGAGCGCTTCGTGGCAGTGGTGGCCGAGACGGTGCGATGGCAGGCCCAAGCGGAGACGGCGTGCCGTGAGGGGCTCGCCGCAGCCGACGACCATCCCGGTGTCCCGGTGATCCTCCATCACACGCCCGGCACCTATGAGCTCGCCCTGGAGGCGGCCGAGCACCTGGGCCCGCGCTTGATCGCCGCACATTCCAACTTCCAGATCCACGATCCTGACCTCGCCGTTGCGCACGCCCGGGAGCTCAAGGCGCGGGGCGCCAGGGTGGACATCATGAGTGGCGACGCCTGGGGCGGGCGCGAATTCCATCCGACTCCCGACGTGACGCTGGCGCTGCTGGCGTCGGGCTGTGTGGATCTCATCTCGACGGACTACGCCGGCGGCTTCTGGGATCCCATGCTCCTCGTGGTCGAGAAGGCGGCACAGGCGGGCGCGCTGGCGCTCGAGGCGGGCGTCCGCATGGTCACGGGAGCGGTGGCCGACGCGCTCCCGGGCATGGCGCCGCAGCGCGGCACGCTCGTCGAGGGCCAGGTCGCCGACATCGCCGTCTCAGCCCCGGGCGCGCTCTCAGACATCCGGAACGTGCTCGTATCGGGAATCCCGGTGGGCCTGCCTCAGTAGTGGGCGGGTGGCCGGCGCAGGGCCGGCCAGATGCGCGGGCAGTGCCCGGGGACGAGGCGGGCTCCCTCGTCGGCCGCCAAGCGCACCAGCTTGTCGTGCGAGCCGCGCCGCTTCGGCGCGTCGGCGGGGTCCGCCGACCAGCCGATCGGCATGTCCTCGTCGATGTTCTCCTGAAGGTCGATGGCGTCCACGGCGAAGATCCACGTCCCCGAGTCCCGCGTTCGGACCCGGTAGGACATGTGTCCCGGCGCGTGCCCCGGCGTGAAGATGGCGTCGACCCCGGGGGCGATGGGGCCGTCTCCGTCGAGCTCCTGCCAGTGCAGCGCCCGCCCCGTGTAGTCCGGGCGCCAGTAGGCCTCCTCCACGCCTGCCTTCGAGGTGGCGAACTCGAGCTCGCGCCCCTGCACCGCGATCGGTGGTCCGGCTTCGAAATGGCGCAGGCCGCCCGTGTGGTCGATGTGCAGGTGGCTGACCGCGACACCCACGACGTCGCCTGCGCCCATGCCACACTGGGCGAGCGAGTCCAGGAGCGGCTCACCGCCGGTCCCCGCCTCGGGGGCACCGAACGCGTAGATCGCCGCTGTCGGCTGCGGATCGCGGACGTGCTCGCCGGCGATCCCGGTCTCGAGAAGCCACGGCCCGTCATCGGTGAACGCAACGACCGCGGTGATGGGGAGCCGCAGGACACGATCGCCGCCGTCCTGGAGGGAGATCCAGCGCGGCGAGTACTCGTGGCCGAGCGTCATGCAGTAGATGCGCCGGCATGACGCGGGCGTCATCCGAGCCCGGCAGCCCGTAGCCCGGCCTCGGCGCAGGCCCGATCGACCGGCGCCGCCGCGCCTGAGACGCCGACGGCACCCGCCAGCTCTCCGTCCACCAGGATCGGCAACCCCCCTGCGATGACCACAATGCGGCCCGCGAGCGCCGTGCTGAGTCCCCAGTCCGAGCCGCCTGGAGCGGTGCTCTGCGCCCACGCCTCGGTCGGTGCCCCGAACGCCACCGCGGTGTAGGCCTTGTCTACTGCGAGGTCGACCGCCGGAATCTGCGCACCGTCCATGCGGGCGGTCATGATCGGGAGACCGCCGCGGTCCACCACGGCGATGCCCATCGCCACCCCGCGGCCGGCCGCCTCGAGCCGGGTGCCGGCCACGATGCGCTCCGCGAGGTCGAGGCCGACGTCCGCACGCCTCAGCACACCGTCCATCATCGATCCGCCAGCCAGTCCGGCGACTCGAGCGAGTCGGTCACCGTCGCGAGAAAGCGCGCGGCTGGAGCGCCGTCGAGCACGCGGTGGTCGCACGTGACGGTCAGCGCCATCGCGCGGCCCCACACCGGCGGATCAGACCCCGGGACGAGCGCCGGCCGTGCCGCTCCGACGGCCAGGATGGCAGCCTGGGGGGGAACCACTACCGCCTGGAAGCGGTCGATCTCCAGCGGTCCCAGGTTCGAGATGGTGAACGTCGAGTCCATCGTCTCCTCCGGTCGCAGCCGGCCCGCTCTGGCCGCCGCGTCGAGCCGCCGCCGCTCCGCAGCCAGGTCGGACACGCTGTGGGTGTCGGCATCATGGATCGCCGCCACGACGAGTCCGTCCTCGAGCGCGATTGCGAGACCCACGTTGATCTGCTCGTGCCGAACGATCGCGTCGCCGTCGAAGCTGGCGTTGACGTCGGGATGCCGGCGCAGGGCGGCCGCCACGGCCGCGGTGATCAGATCGCTGACGCTCCCGTCCTGGCCCGCGGCTCGCCGCCGCTCGCGCAGCTGCATCAGCGCGTCGACGCGCACGGAGCGATCGAGGGTGAACTGGGGGACTGCGGCGCTGGCGGTCATCGCGCGTGCAGTCGCCCTGCGAATGCGGTTGAGCGGCACGCGTTGCACGCGCTCGCCCGTCATCTCGGTCATGTGAAGGATCTCCCGTCGTTAGGCGCTGCCGGCGCCGTCCTCGCGCTGGCGCTTCTCGAACCACTCGGCGATCAGATCGCCGGATCGCTTGATGTGGCCTGCCATGGTCGCCCGCGCGGCGGCCGCGTCACCGCTCTCGATCGCGGCCCGCACGGCCTCGTGCTGACGCACGTTCTCCTCGAGCAGCCGGCGGTTGCGGATCGCCGACCAGGTGAGGTTGCGCGGGACGACCCGATGCAGATCCTCGATCGTGCGGCGCAGGACCGGCACGTCGGCGGCGTCGAGGACGGCGTAGTGGAACATGTCATTGGCGTGCCCCCAGCCGTAGTCGCCGCGCACGTCGTCGCCCAGCGTCAGCTCGAGCGCCGACGCGGCGGTCTGGCGGAAGGCCTCCTCCGCGCGCCACAATCGCTCGAGCGACTCCGGGGTGCGGTTGGCGCTCGCGAGTTCGGCCGCGAGCCCTTCAAGCTCGCTTCGCACGAGGTATGCCTCACGGATATCGCGTGGCGAGGGGCCTCGCACGAGCGCGCCGCGGTGTGGGAAGACCTGCACCATGCCGCTCGCCTGGACCTGGCGCAGTGCCTCGCGGATCGGCTGGCGGCTCACGCCGAACGTCTCCGCCAGCGCCTCCTGGCGCAACCACATCCCCACGGGAAGCTCGCCGGTCATAATCGCCGCCGAGATCTTGGTCGCAAGGTCGTCCACTGTCGACACCCGAGTCATGCGACCTGCATGCCTCCGTCCACGACGAGGCTCTGTCCCGTCGTGTAGCGCGCCATCGGCGAGGCGAGGAAGACGTACGTGTGAGCCAGCTCGTCGATCTCGGCGAACCGGCCAAGGGGCACGCCGCTGGTCATGGCGGCGCGGACATCACCCGGCGTGCGACCGGAGAGGGCCGCCCGCTCGTCGCACAGCTTGTCCATCAGCGCCGTGTTGACCTGCCCCGGGCAGACGGCGTTGACGACGATGTCGTGCTCGGCGAGCTCGGCGGCGGCGCATTGCACCACGCCGATCACGCCGAACTTCGAGGCGGAATACGCCGTGTTCTCCCGGCCGCCGCGCAGGCCGAACAGCGAAGACGACACGACCATGCTGCCTCCCTGGCCTTGATCCACCAGCCGGCGTCCGAACTCGCGCAGGGTGAGGAAGGTGCCCGTCAGATTGACCTCGATCGTGCGGCGGAAGTCCGCCGCGCGGGTGTCCAGCAACGGGGCGAGCGGCGCTATCCCCGCATTGGCGATCACGGCGTCGATGCGGCCGAATCGCGCGAGGCAGCTGTCGGCCGCCGACCGGAGCGACGCCTCGTCCGTCACGTCCACGCCGACCGCCTCGGCCTGCGCACCCGCCGAACGCAGCTCATCCGCGGCCGCCTCGCATGCCGTCGCGTCGATGTCGGCCACCATCACGGCCGCACCCTCCGACGCGAGACCGCGCGCCACGCCCAAGCCGATGCCTCGGGCGCCACCGGTCACGAACGCGACGCGGCCGGCGAGCAGGTCTGTCACGCCGATTCCTCGATGCGCGCTATCACCGTTCCCACGTCGACGGTCGTCCCGCCCTCAACCAGGAGCTCCACGAGTGTGCCGCCCACCGGGGCCTCGACTTCGGCGATCGCCTTCTCCGTCTCGACTTCCGCGATCGCATCGCCTTCGGCCACCGGGTCGCCGACCTGCTTGAGCCAGCCCTGCACGGTGCCTTCCTGCATCGTCATGCCCCACTTGGGCAACGTCACGTCGACAACGGCCATCAGGCGGGATCTCCCACCCGCTCGCCGACGGTGGCCATGACCGCACGGCGGATGTCGTCGTCGGAGACGAGCACGCGCGACTCGAGCACGGGACTGAAGGGCACCGGCACGTTCTCCCAGGCCACCCGCCTCGGGGCCGCCTTGAGCGAGTCGAACGCCTTCTCGGCGATGATGGCCGCGATCTCGCTGGCGGCGCTGCAGGTCAGCTTGGCGTTGTCGCACACGACGACGCGACCCGTCTTGCGGACGGACGCCAGGATCGTCTCCTCGTCGAGCGGCACGAGCGTGCGAGGATCGACGACCTCCACCGAGACACCCTCGGCTTCGAGCTTCTCGGCGACCTTCAAGGCGCGGCGCACGAGCGCCCCGATCGCCACGATGGTGACGTCGGTTCCCTCCCGCTTGACTTCAGCCACCCCGAGCGGGACCTCGTAGGCACCCTCGGGCACCGGCCCTTTGACCCCGCCGAGGACGGCATCCTGCATGTAGATAACCGGGTTGGGGTCGCGGATCGCCGCGAGCATCAAGCCCTTGGCATCGGCCGGCTCGGAGGGCATCACCACCTTCAGCCCTCCGACGTTCATCAGCATCGGGTGCGGGTTCTCCGAGTGCTGCGCCGCCGCCGAGCCCGAAGGTCCGGTCGCGGTGAAGTACACGATCGGGAGCTGGAACTGACCGCCGGACATGTACGGCAGCTTCGCAGCCTGGTTGGCCACCTGGTCCATCGCTACGTAGAAGAACGACCCCACCATCAGATCGACCACCGGCTTCATCCCGTTGGCGGCAGCACCCACGCAGGCCCCGCAGAACGTGGCCTCCGATATCGGGGTGTTGACGATGCGGCGGTCACCGAACTCCTCGATCAAACCCCGCGTGGCACCGATGATGGAGCGATCGACGTCCTCGCCGAGGATCACGACGGCCTCATCCTCGAGCATCGCCTCGCGCAGGCCCTCGTACATGGCCTTGACGAAGTACAACTGACGGTCCGTGCTCATGCGGGCCTCCCGGAGGCGACGGCGACGCCCGCGAACGAGTGCAGAAGTGCGTCGTCAGGGTCGGGGAACGGGTCCTGCTTAGCGCGTGTCACGGCGTCATCGACGCCCTGGCGCTCCTCGTCGGCCATCGCGTCGGCCTCCTCATCGGTCATCACTTCCCATTCCACCAGCCGCTTGCGCAACGCGGGGATCGGGTCCTTGCCCTTCCATACCTCGATCTCGTCTTCGGGGCGGTAGGTGCCCGAGAACGCTTCCTCGCCCTCGTTGTGGCCGTGATGGCGGTACGTCACGCACTCGAGGAGTGTCGGACCCTCGCCC
>JACCYI010000322.1 GCA_013696535.1 Solirubrobacterales bacterium | reverse complement strand
CTGCTTGGCCTTGCATCGGGTGGGGTTTGCCTGGCCACCGCGTCGCCGCGGCGCCGGTGCGCTCTTACCGCACCATTTCAACCTTGCCTCGCCGCGCCTTGCCTTCGAGACCACGGCGGTGGGGCGGTGTGTTTTCTGTGGCACTTTCCCGCGGGTTTCCCCGGGTCGGCGTTACCGACCACCCTGCCCTGCGATGTCCGGACTTTCCTCGAGGGCTGTACTACACCCCCGCGACTGCCTGGCCTGCGGTCCGAAGGCTAACCGATTCGCGTAAAGAAAATGCAAAATGCATCCGCCGCGTCCGATCGTGCGTTCAGACTTGTATCCATGTATGACGTCGTCTATATAGACGCGGTCGGGTCCGAGACCCAACTCGCCAACTCGATCGAGGATCGGCGGTACGCGGCAGAGCTGGCGTGCCGCATGGCCTCGGAGCGGGGCGCTGGGCGCGTGGTGCTTCCGGGGTCTGGCAGGCTGCTCAACTGCGTGTGCGTGGTGCCGCGACCCGTCGTCGTCGGCGACGCCGTCTCCGTTCCGCGCTAGCGTTTGGCCAATGCGAGTAGGGGTGGTCGGCGGCGGGTTGATGGGATCTGGCATCGCCGAGGTGTGTGCGCGCGCGGGCGTCGAAGTCACGCTGGTCGAGACCGACGAGGCACGGGTCGAGAAGTCACGCCTCGCAATCGAGAGCGGTCTCGCGCGAGCGACACGATCGGGCAGGCTCACCGACGAGGGGCGGACCGACGCCATGGAGCGTCTTGCCTACACCGCGGAGCTCGAGGATCTCGAGGGCGCCGACGCGGTCATCGAGGCGATCGTGGAGGACGAGGCAGCGAAGCGGGATCTGTTCATGCGACTGGATCCCCTCCTGCCCGACGCCCGGTTCATCGCTTCGAACACCTCTTCCGTGCCGATCATGAAGCTGGCGGCAGGCACTTCGAAGCCTGAGCGCGTCCTCGGGCTGCACTTCTTCAATCCGGTACCGGTGCTGGCCCTCGTCGAGCTGGTGCGCTCGATCATGACTTCATCCGAGACCCTGGAGGCCGCACGGGAGTTCGCCGAGACGACCCTGGGCAAGACGTGCATCGACTCCCAGGATCGCGCGGGCTTCGTCGTCAACGCTCTGCTGATCCCCTACCTCCTCTCGGCGATCCGCATGTCCGAGTCGGGCTTCGCGTCGCGGGAGGACATCGACCGGGGGATGGTGCAAGGATGTGCGCACCCCATGGGCCCCCTGGCGTTGTCGGACCTGATCGGGCTCGACACGTTGCTCGCCGTCTCTGAGTCCCTCTACGACGAGTTCCGCGACCCAGCTTCGGTGGCTCCCGCCCTGCTGCACCGCATGGTCGAGGCGGGGCTGCTCGGCCGCAAGTCCGGGCGGGGCTTCTATGACTACTCGAAGTCCCGTTCCGCGAACTAGCTACTGGCCATCCAACGCGAGGATCTTGGCAGCGACCTCGTCGAGATCGGCGCCGACGACGTCGGGCTGCGGGCCGAGCGGGCTGAGCACCATCCCCGGCCGGGCCACGAAGGCCGCCGAGCAGCCGGCGGCCAGAGCTCCTGCGACGTCCCAGGCGTGGGCGGCGATGAGGCGCACTTCGCCGATCGGCACCTCGGAGCGCTCCGCCACGAGGTGGTAGGGCGCCGGAGCCGGCTTGAGTGAGCGGATCTCGTCAGAAGAGATCGCGTCGTCGAAGTGCCCGGCGAGACCTGCGTTCGCGAGCTGGTCGTGGGCGACCTCGGCCGTCGAGTTCGTCAGCGCCACGAGCCGAAAGCCGGCGTCCCCGAGCCGGGCGAGCGCCCCCGCCACCTCAGGGTGGGACGGCAGGTTGCGCATCGTGGCAGCGATCTGCGCCGCCGTGCCCTCGTCGACGGTCCGCCCTGTCCGCCGCGCCAACATCTCGAGCGCCGCCCGCTGGGCTTCCGAGAAGTTGACGTAGCTCCTGGTCAGGCCGCCCACGAACGCCAGCTGGAGCATCTGCGCGAACCACTGGCCGCGCAGGGCGGCGTCCCCGAACGCCGACTCGAAGTGCGGGTCGAGCGCGGAGAGGTCGAGAAGGGTCTCGTTGACGTCGAAGGCGAGGACGCGAGGCATCGGACTCACAAGAGTATGGAGGAATGGCGGGCGACAACCTGCCATGCGTCGTTGCGTCGCGACCACATGTTGGTCAGCCGGAACACCGCCGACAGGTTGCGCACGTTGTAGAACGCGACCTGGGAGTAGCGAGCGTGCACGATCTCGGTGTCGCCGGCCACCACGACCTCCATCTCGTCGTAGTAGAAGGAGGAGATGGTGTAGCCGCCCATCGCCGCGCCCATCCACGCCTCACGAGACATGGGCTCGGGATCGAGGTGGATCGCAGTAAACCTGAACTCGGGAGCGACGAGCTGCTCGAGGCGCTCGGCGTCGCGCTGCTGCATCGGCTCCATCCATCCCCTCTCCAGATGGGCGAGCACCTCGCGATCGGCTTCAAGGTCGCACACGGGCGCCAGGCTAACTCGGCGCGGCCTCAACGGCGGCGGACGTGGATCTCGACGGCGTGGATCTGCGACTGGCCGAAGGAGCCGCGCTGCACCTGACCCGCAGCGCTGAACCGGTCGCCGATCCGCGGATCGCGCCGCGGGCGCAGCCGTGGCGAGACGTCGACGGACGTGATGCCCGGCCCGGTGACGCCGCCCGCGCCCGAAACCACCACATGGAGGTCGCCGTCGCCGTCAGGGTCAACCGACTCGACGAACAGCACCCGACCGTGAACGCTGCGACAGCCGGTGAGATCGTTCGGACACCTCGAGGTGCCCAGCCGTCGCGGGGCGCGCCGCTCACTCGGACGTCTCGGTGCGTCCCCCCGGGGCGTCGCTCGTGCATCAGGCGTCACAAGCTCGCTCGCCGCCTTGGACCACACCCAGCCTCCGGCGAGCCCCGCTATGACGATCAGGAGGAGCAGCTTACTCACGACAACCGAGGCTAGTGGGTGCCCAGGCCGCTACTCGAGCGTCGTATCGCATCCGCCGCAACGACCGCCCACCACCCCGGCACCAGCTGACCACCGAGGCACCATGTCCGCGTTACAGAGCGGGCACGACACCGACGTGGACGTCGCCAGGCCGCGCCACAGCCCGGAGATCTGGTCATCCAACGTGAGCCGTTCCGCATCCGGAGCCTGAGCTGCAGGCGTCCACGGACTCGGTGAGTTGTCGCCATGGGCGTTTCGGATGGAGCGGCGTGTCCGCGCGGGTGGGGCCAGGGTCGCCATCGCTCACGCCACCTGCCGGAAGACCCCGACAACGCGCCCGAGCACCCGCACCTCGCGCGACCGAATGGGCTCCATCGTCTCGTTCTCGGGCTGCAGACGGACATGGTCGGCTTCCTTGAAGAAGCGCTTGACCGTCGCCTCCTCCCCCACCAGCGCCACCACGATCTCGCCGTCGACGGCAGTGTCCTGGGGGCGAACGACCACGTAGTCGCCCGGGAGGATGCCGGCGTTCTTCATCGACTCCCCGCGTACCCGCAGTACGTACTCGCCTTCGTTACCGCCGGCCAGGTCGGGCACCGAGACGTAGTCCTCGATGTTCTCCTCCGCGAGAATCGGCGTGCCGGCCGCCACCTGCCCGACCAGCGGGAGCCCGGTGGGACGGACCACGGCCTTGACCGCGTCTGCCGCCTTGTCGAGCATCTCGATCGCTCGCGGCTTGGAGGGATCACGCCGGAGGAGGCCGACCTTCTCGAGGTTCGCCAGGTGGGCATGAACGGTCGAGGACGACGCGAGGCCCACCGCCTTGCCGATGTCGCGCACGGTCGGCGGGTAGCCGTACCGGGCCGAATACTTCTTGATGAAATCGAAAATCTCTTGCTGGCGCTTCGTGAGGTCCTTGCTGATGTCCATTCCTGGCGGCCCTCCTGACGGTCCGGGTCCTAGGGGCGTACTACGAACGTGTGTTCGGTGAGACTAGCGCTCGCCGTGGACGGACTCAACCGCAGGTGCGGGGCTATACTCGCCGCCTGCCCGCGCCGGTGGCGGAATTGGTAGACGCGCAAGGTTGAGGGCCTTGTGAGCTAATAGCTCGTGGAGGTTCGAGTCCTCTTCGGCGCATGGTCAGAAGGCCCCGCTTCGCGGGGCTTTCTGGTTTGACTACGCTCACGCCAGTGGGCGCCTTCGAGCCACAGATCTCTTTCGTCACAACGGCCGACGATCGCGTGCTTGAAGTCGCGGTGGCAGGGCCCGTCGACGGCACACCGCTCTTCTTCCACCACGGCACGCCGGGGGCGGCGGCCCTGTTCGAGCCGAACGTCGAGATGGGCGCCGAGCGTGGCCTGCGCCATATCGCCTACTCACGGCCCGGCTACGGCGGCTCGACCCGGATGGAGGGCCGCACGGTGGCCGACTGCG
>JACCYI010000120.1 GCA_013696535.1 Solirubrobacterales bacterium | reverse complement strand
GGGCCGCGCCGCGCGAGAGGCAGCGCGTCGCACGGTCATAGAGCAGGACGGAGCCAGACATGCCGTCCGTCTGACCTTCGACCCCCAGAACGAGCGCCTCGAGCACCTCGTGCAGCGGCGCTTCCGCAGCGATCAGGTCGTGGACACGGTGATGGCCGTCGAGGATGTTCCGAAGCCGCTCATGGTCACGATGCTCATTGTCCGCGTGGATCTGACTTTCCACCCCGGCGCCCAGGTCCAGCATGACCCGCAGATCATCGGCCGACCACTCGTGAGCCTGCGTGTCGACCACGCACAGCGCACCGAGCACCAGGCCGTCGTCGTCACGGACCGGCACGCCCAGATAGGCCCCTACGCCGAGCTCGGTGACTGCACCGTTCGCACTCACGCGCGGATCGTTTCGCGCGTCGGCGATCACGAGGGGCTCACGATCCCGGACCACGTACCGGCAGAGGGAATGCGACAACGGTGTCCCGAGCTGCCCGTTGACCGGCTCCGGGAGCCCACACGAGCTCCTGAAGAACTGTCGTTCGTCACCGACCAGCGTGAGCAGACTGATCGGCGCGTGCAGGAGCCGGATCGCGATGGCGGTCCAGCGGTCGAGCTCCGGCTCGGCGGGCGAGTTCAGCAGTCGGGCACGGTCGAGCGCCCCCAGGCGCTCGACATCATGCAAAGTCGCCTCGTGCCATGCGGGAGCCCCGAGTCGCCATGGGCCTGTATCGGCACGGTGCGGTATGTCTAAAGACTTCCGGCTCCTTGAGACCGGGTGCAGAAAAGGTGTCCGGCGCGAGCGGGTGCCGCGTTTCATCGGCGCGTGCGTTTGACTCCTCGATCCAACGGTGAACCTCCGCACAGGGCAACCAGGAGAATTCGCGCGCATGGCCAAGACACAGAAGCGGCCGAAGACGGAAAAGAAGGCCAAGGCGACCGCCAACGGCCGCGACGCGGATCTATCCGCGCCGCCGAAGGGCAAGCTCAAGCGCAGCGTCTACGAGGACGAGCTCGAGCGGTTGAGCCGGGAGCTCGTGAAGCTCCAGCAGTACGTGATACTGCACGGCCTCAAGATGGTCGTCATCTTCGAGGGCCGCGACGCGGCCGGCAAGGGCGGGACGATCAAGCGCATCACCGAGGGCCTCAATCCCCGCTCAGCCCGGATCGCCGCCCTTCCGGCGCCGAATGACCGCCAGCAGACCCAGTGGTACTTCGAGCGCTATGTCGCACATCTGCCGGCCGCGGGAGAGATCGTGCTCTTCGACCGCTCCTGGTACAACCGCGCGGGCGTCGAGCGGGTGATGGGCTTCTGCACCGATGAGGAGTACGAGGAGTTCATGCGCGCGTGTCCCTTGTTCGAGGAGATGCTCGTACGGTCTGGGATCAAGCTCATCAAGTACTGGTTCTCGGTCTCTGATGACGAGCAGGAACTGCGCTTCCAGGCACGCTTGGCTGACCCGGCCAAGCACTGGAAGCTGAGCCCGATGGACCTCGAGGCGCGCTCTCGCTGGGTGGACTATTCCCGCGCGAAGGACGCCATGCTCGCGCGCACCGACACCGACATCGCTCCGTGGTGGGTGGTCGAAGCCGACGACAAGCGCCGGGCGCGACTCAACGTCATCTCGCACCTGCTCTCGAGCGTTCCCTATGAGTACGTGGCGCCTGTCCCGCTGACACTTCCGCCGCGACAGAGCGACGACGGCTACGTGCGCCCGCCTCGAGAGACGCAGCGCTTCGTACCCGCCACCTACTGATCACTACTACGGGTGGGTCGCGACGGCGTGGCGGATGCGCCGGCGCGCCTCCGCGTAACGAAGCGACTCGTAGACGATCAACGCCACAAGAACCGCGGCCAGGACCGCCAGCGAGGCGAGGGCGGGCAGGTTGACCGCAGCGGGCACCAGCACCACGAGAAGGACTGCACAGCTCAGGCGGGGCCTGCTGAGGGTGTGGACGTTGCGCAGCCGGAAGGCGACGTGCGCAAGGAGGTACATCGCGGTGCCTCCGAGCAGCGCCACCGCGGGAACCAGCTTCAGCGGATCTTCCACATGTCCGAGGGTCTTCTTCAACCCGAGCGCGAGCAGCACGATGCCGGCGACCATCGGAAAATGCAGGTAGGAGTAGGAGTCGCGGGCCATCTCGTTGCGCTCTCGCCCTTCGGCGGCACTTGCGAGCTTGCGCTCGGCTACGAGGGCAACCACATCGAAGTACAGCCACCACAGCGCGGCGGCGACCACCATGCCCAGCACCGCTGCCACTACGACACCCGCATCCACACCGGCATCCGATCCGACGCCGATGGCCACGATCGACTCGCCGATGGCGATGATGACGATGAGCCCGTGGCGCTCGGCGAAGTGGCCGGGGATGAGCTTCCACCCCTCGGCCCCGAACAAGGACGGCCCGCCGGCATCGAGCAGGAGCGCGGCGGCCCACAGCCCGCCCTGGACGGCACCGTCCGCAAAGGATGCGACGACCAGCAACCCAACACCGACCGCGGTGCTGCCGGCCAGTCCGACGACCGACTGGCGGAACCCGGCGTCCTCGCGGCTGGCGATGACGAAGAGGGCGATATGGGCGGCGCGAACCAGCCCGTAGGCGCAGGCGAACAGCGCCGCGGAGTCGTCAAAGGCACCGGGCACGCACAGTGCGGCGCCCAGCAGCCCGGCCATCGCGGCGAAGATCGCCAGGCGCACCATGCCCTCCTCGGGGTCGACCACGCTGGTCAGCCACGCGTAGCCGACCCAGGACCACCACAGCATGCCGAGCACGAGCAGACCTTTGGCCAGCCCCTCCCAGGTCGGCGTCTCCGCCATGAGGGCGGTGCACTGGGTGAGTGCGAGGACGAAGACGAGATCGAAGAACAGCTCGAGCGGCGTTACCTGCGCGTCCTCGCGCATGACGGCGGTCAGACGCGGTCCACGCGCTGAAGCGACAGTGCTCATGCCCGGATCCTTACAGGGACGTGCGACGGTTGAGGCGATCCGGCGAGCGGGTAGGTCCCGGTCATGCTTCAGAAGAATGCCGCCGACGGCATCCATCTCATTGAAGACGCGTACGTCAACTGGTTCATCGTCGAGGAGGACAGCCGGCTGACCATCGTCGACACCGGCCATCCGGCCTCTTGGAAGTCGCTTCACTCAGCGCTCGTCGACCTCCATCGCTCGACAGCCGACATCGAGGCGATCGTGCTGACCCACGCCCACTTCGATCACATGGGCTTCGCCAAGCGCGCGCAGTCAGAGCTCGGCGTCGATATATGGGCACATGAGCAAGAAGTGCCGGTCACCCGCCACCCATGGCGCTACGACCACGAGCGCCGCCGCCTTCCGTACTTCATCCGGTATCCACGCTTCGTGAAGATCTTCACCGCGATGGGCGCCGCGGGAGCACTCCGGGTCAAGGGGGTCGATCGGGTCAAGACCTATGGGTCGGCAACGCAGCTCGACGTGCCCGGCCGTCCGGAGGTCGTCTTCACGCCCGGCCACACGCATGGACACTGTGCGCTGAACTTCCCTCAGCGGGGTGCCGTGATCGCCGGAGACGCGATCGTCACGCTCAATCCCTACACGGGTCACACCGGCCCGCAGATCGTGTCCGGGGCCGCGACCGCGGACAGTACTCAGGCCCTCGCATCCTTGGACGCGCTCGCCGCCACCAGGGCCGGTGCGGTGCTCACCGGCCATGGCCCGGTGTGGACCCAAGGCGTGACCATGGCCGTCGAGCGCGCCCGCGCCGCCGGACCGTCCTAGCCGGCGCTCGTCACTTCAAGCGCGGCAGCACCTCCTTCTCATAGATCGAGAAGAAGCCTTCCTGGTCCGGGCCGATCTGCTGGACGAAGACCTCGTCGAACCCGGCGTCGACGTAAGCCTGGAGGTGAGCGACGTGACGGTCCAGGTCGGGCCCGCAGGCCACGGACTCGGCGACCATCTCCTCTGTCACCAGCGTCGAGGCTTGCTCGAAGTGCGCAGGAGTCGGCAGGATCTGCGGCAACTCGCCGGGAAGTCCCTCGTTGGGCCACCGTTCATGGGCGGTCTTGCGAGCGGCCGCCTCGTCCTCGGCCCAGCAGACCTTTGTCCCGCCCTGAGCCGGCTTGTCACCACCGCCCGAGGAACGGAAGAGCTCGACCGCCTCGGCGCTCGGCTGGACGTGGCAGTACCCGTCGCCGATCCGCCCGGCCAGCTTGATCGACTTGGGCCCGAACCCCGAGATGTAGACGGGCGGTGGAGTGTCGGGACGGGAGAAGATGCGTGCGTTCTCCACGCGATAGTGCGCACCGCGACGGGAGACCTGCTTGCCCGTCCACAGCTCCCGGATGACCTCGATCGCCTCTTCGAGCATGTCGAGCCGCACGTCGGCTTCGGGCCAGGGATCGCCCAGGATGTGCTCGTTGAGCGCCTCCCCCGTCCCGACTCCGAAGTTGAAACGGCCCTCGCCGAGGAGCAGCGCGGCGGTCGCGGTCGCCTGCGCGATGACGGCCGGATGGATGCGGATCGTCGGACAGGTCACGGCCGTCGTCACCGGGATCCGCTCGGTCACCTGTGCGATGGCCCCGAGCATCCCCCAGACGAAGCCGGATTGGCCTTGCGCGCCGATCCATGGGTGATAGTGATCGGAGATCCACAGGCACTCGAAGCCCGCCTCCTCCGCTCGCTTCGCCTGGGCCACCAGCTCGCGGGGCGCGAACTCTTCACTGCTCAGGAAATAGCCGATCTTCGCCATGGCGCTCCGGTACCCACTCGCCACTGGGTCAACCCCGGCCGGCAGGTACGGTTCGGACATGACCCCCGCTGAGAAGTCCGCCGACCTCCTTCGGCTTCACGAGAGCCCGGATCTGCTCGTCCTCGTCAACGTGTGGGACGTCATCAGCGCCACCATCGTGGCCGGGCTCCCCGGGTGCCGGGCGCTGGCCACGGCGAGCCACTCCATCGCCGC
>JACCYI010000289.1 GCA_013696535.1 Solirubrobacterales bacterium | reverse complement strand
CGGCTGCTCGGCTGGTCCCGGGCCGAGGCGCTCGGGCGCACCGCCGCCGAGCTGATCGTGCCGCCGCAGGAGCGCAGCCGGTACGAGCGCGCGCTGGCCCGCTGGTCCCAAGCCGGTGAGGCGACGCTGGGCGACCATGCGATCGAGGCCGAGGCGCTGACCCGCGACGGGCGGACGATCCCCATCGAGTTGACCGTCGCGGCAGTCGGCAGCGGCCGATCAACGACGCTCCACGCCTGCCTGCACGACGTGCGCCGTCGCCGGGTCCCGGACAGAGCGCGGCTCGAGGCCGAGGCGATCACGGCCCGGCTAGCCTCCGAGCGCGCGTTGCGCGACGCCGAGGAGCGTTTTCGCCGCTCCTTTGACGAGGCACCGATCGGGATGGCGTTGATCTCCCTCGAGGGCCGCTGGTCGAAGGTCAACGACGCGATGTGCGAGATCGTCGGCTACTCGCAGGCCCAGCTCATGGAGCTGCGCTTCGCGGACATCACCCACTCGGAGGACCTCAGCGCGGACGAGGAGTTCGTGCGCCAGATGATCGCCGGGGAACGATCGACCTACCAGATGCACAAGCGCTACGTGCACGCCGACGGACACGTCGTCTGGGTGCAGCTGAACGTCTCGCTCGTCCGCGACGGCGACGGTGAGCCGATGTACTTCATCTCCCAGATCCAGGACGTGACCGCCCGCCGGGAAGCCGAGCGGCTGCGCGGCGAGGCGGAGCGGTCCCTGCGCGAGCGCGAAGGCCTCCTGCGCAGCGTGATCGACAACGACAAGAGCCTGATCTACGTCAAGGATCTCGACGGCCGGTACCTGCTCTACAACACCCGCTTCGTCGAGGCCTTCGCGCTCGAGGAGCGCGGGGCCGCCGAGGGCGTCGCGGCCCACGAGATACTCCTGGGTCGAGACGACCGCTGGCTTGATCCTGCGCTCGCTCCCGTCTGGCGCGCCCACGATCTGCGCGCGCTCGAGGGTCATCAGGAGTTCGCGGAGTTCTCCGACGATCCCGTCCGCGGCCGGCTGTCCTACGACGTGCTCAAGTTCCCCCTGCACGACGACACCGGCGCCGTCTACGCGACGTGCGGGGTGGCGCTGGACACGACCGAGCGGGCGCTCGAGCTCGAGCAGCTCGCTACCACCGCCCGCTACTTCGAGGTCTCACGCGACCTGACGGTCACCGCGGACTTCGGCGGCCACTTCCGAAGCGTCAACCCGGCACTCGAGCGCGTCCTCGGCTGGAGCCCGGAGGAGTTCCTCGCCCGGCCGTTCATCGACATGGTCCACCCCGACGACCGCGCCGCGACCATGCGGGAGGTCTCCAAGCTCGCCGAGGGCGCGGTCACCTTCAACTTCGTCAACCGCTACGAGGCCAAGGACGGCAGCTACCGGTGGCTGGAGTGGAACGCGATCCTCTCCCCCGAGGAGGACCTCATGTACTGCGCCGCGCGGGACGTGACCGACCGCAAGCGGGTCGAGGCGGCCCTGTCGGCCAGCGAGCGCCAAACCCGCCAGATCCTCGAGACTGCGCACGACGCCTTCGTCGCCATGGACGCCGACGGTCTGATCACCGATTGGAACCCGCAGGCGGAGGCGATGTTCGGCTGGCCGGCCACCGAGGCGCTCGGACGCAATCTCTCCGAGACGATCGTCCCCGCCGAGCACCGCGAGGCGCATCGGCGCGGCCTGCAGCGCGTCGTGATGGGCGGCGAGGCCCTGCTCCTCGGCAAGCTGCTCGAGCTGCCCGCCGTGCACCGCGATGGCCACGAGTTCCCGGTCGAGCTGACCATCTCCTCCGTCGAGACCGAGCACGGCTTCTCCTTCAACGCCTTCCTGCGCGACATCACCGAACGCCGGCGGGTCCACGAGCAGCTCGGGCTGGCACGCGACGAGGCCCTCGCGGCCTCGAGCATGAAGTCGATGTTCGTGGCCAACGTGAGCCACGAGATACGGACGCCGATGAACGGCGTGATCGGGATGAGCGAGCTGCTGCTCGACACGGCGCTCGACGACGAGCAGCGCGAGTACACCGAGACGATCTCAGCTTCGGGCGAGGCGCTGCTCGAGGTCATCGACGACATCCTCGACTTCTCGAAGATCGAGGCGGGCAAGCTCGAGCTTGACCCCACGGACTTCGATCTGCGCGACGCGATCGAGAAGGTCTGCGGACTCCAGGCCAGACGCGCTCACCGCGCGGGCCTGGAGCTGGTGGTCGCCATCGACCCCGGGCTGCCCGCGCTCCTGCACGGCGACGCCGCTCGGCTGCGCCAGGTGATCGCGAACTTCGTCTCCAACGCCTTGAAGTTCACCGGAGAGGGAGAGGTCATCGTCCGCGCGAGCTCGACCGCGGCCAGCGACGGCTCCGCCCTGGTCCGCGTCGAGATCTCGGACACCGGGATCGGCGTGGAGCCCGGAGCACTCGCTCTGCTGTTCAAGCCGTTCTCGCAGGCCGACGGCTCGACGACCCGCAAGTACGGCGGCACCGGCCTCGGGCTCGCGATCTCCAAGCAGCTGATCGAGCTGATGGGCGGCACGATCGGCGCCCGGAGCGAGCCGGGGAAGGGGAGCAGCTTCTGGTTCGAGCTGCCGCTGAGCTGCCCGGCCGCCGATGCCCGCGCTCCCGCACGGCAGAGCGACTTGGCCGGGACGAGGGTCCTGGTCGTCGACGACAACGCCGCCAGCCGCGACGTCCTCGCGCGGCAGCTCGACGCATGGCATATGAGCTGCGCGGTGGCCGCCGATGCCACGGCAGCCCTGGAGCTGATGGAGTCGGCTGCGGCCGATGGCACGCCCTATGCGGTCGCGCTGATCGATCGCAGCATGCCCGACGTCGACGGCTACGAGCTCGCCTGCGCGATACGCGCGAAGCAGGCCTTCCGCGGCACGCGGCTGATCCTGCTGAGCTCGACGGCCGGTCGGCCCGAGGTCTTCGACGACCCGGGCCTCTTCGACAAGCTGCTCACCAAGCCGGTGCGCGTGTCGAGACTCCACGAGGAGCTCCGGTCGGTCGTGGCGGGCGACGGTGCACAGGACGAGCGCAACCGGATGCCGGCGAGCTCCCCCGTCCACGCTGCACGGGCCCCCGAGAACGACGAGGTCCTGGTGGTCGAGGACACGCCCGTCAACCAAGTGGTGGCGGTCCGCATGCTCGAGAAGTGCGGTTTCCGCGCGCGAGTCGCTGAGAACGGGCGCAAGGCGCTGGAGGCCCTGTCGGAGCGTGACTACGCGGCTGTGCTCATGGACTGCCAGATGCCCGAGCTCGACGGGTACCAGACGACGCGGGTCATCCGCGGCAGCGAGCACGCCGGACGGCGCACACCGGTCATCGCCATGACCGCCAACTCGATGCGTGGTGAGCGCGAGAAGTGCCTGGCCGCCGGCATGGACGACTACCTCACCAAGCCGTTGAGGAACCACATCCTCAAGGACGCGCTCAGGCGCTGGGTCACCGACCCTCAGCTCGCCGCGACCGCCGCGGAGGTGGCTGTCCTCACGGGTGCCACCGAGCGCGCCGACGGTCCCGCGCTCATCGACGAGGCGGTGATCGCCGAGCTCGGCTTGGAGGGGGAAGGGCTGGCCGAGCTGGTCGCCTTGTTCGTCGACCAGGCCGCCACGCAGGTCGTAGAGCTCAGCGGCGCCATCAGCCACGGCGAGGCGCCCACCGTCGCCCGGATCGCCCATCAGCTCAAGGGCAGCAGTGCCACCCTGGGCGCCGTCCGCGTCGCGAGCGTGGCCTCCGAGCTCGAGCAGGCGGCGAAGACCGAGCAGCTCTCCGCTGCGCCCGAGCTGCTCGGCAGGCTCCGCCGCGGGCTCGCCGAGACCAGG
>JACCYI010000263.1 GCA_013696535.1 Solirubrobacterales bacterium | reverse complement strand
TGATCGTGCACCTCGAGCGCATCGTCGACGGCACGCGGCGCGTGACGACGATCACCGAGGTGCAGCGGATGGAGTCCGACGTCATCGGGCTGCAGCCACTGTTCGAATTCAAGGTCGATGCGGTGAGCGACAAGCGCACCCTCGTGGGCTCGCTGCGTTCGACCGGCCTGCGGCCTACGTTCCTCGACAAGTTCGAGAAACGCGACATCAAGCTGCCCAATGGCCTGTTCCAGGCGCCGAACGGGCATGCCGGGGGCCTGTTGGATCCGATGGCGGCAAGGCTCGGCGTCGCGCGATGAGACGTGCAGCGCTCAGCGTGGGGGTCCTCGGACTGTTGGCGTTCGGCCCCGCCTCCGCGCCGGCCCAGGAGCGGATCGGCTTGGTCCCGGCCGGCACCGCGAAGTTCCCGGAGCGCTCGTACCGCCTCACGGTGCCCGAGCGGCGCGCCCTGCGTCTCGAAGACGTGACGGTCACCGAGAACGGCGACCGGGTCAGCAAGCTCTCGCTGGCGTCCGCCGACGGCCGGCGTCGAGGCGAGTTCGGCACGATCCTCGCGATCGACGCGAGCGCGAGCATGAAGGGAGCCGCGATTCGCGGCGCGATGGGCGCCGCCCGCGCGCTCGCCCGCCAGCGCAGCGGCGCCCAGCAGCTCGGGATCATCGCCTTCAACCAGGCTCCCAAAGTCCTGCTCGCGCCGACCGACGACCAGCGCTCGATCGACGAGGCCCTGAGCCGAACGCCGCCGCTCGCACCTCAGACGCAGATCTTCGATGCCGTCAGCAGCGCACTGGACCTGCTCGATCAGGCGCAGATCACTACCGGCTCGATCGTCGTGCTGTCCGACGGCTCGGACACCGGGAGCCGGGTCGCGGCAGACGCCGTGGCCAGGCGCGCGCAGAAAGCCAACGTCACGGTCTTCACGGTCGGGCTGCGCTCGGGCGCGTTCGACCCTCGGGGACTGAAGGACCTCTCTAGCAGCAGCCGTGGCCGCTACATTCCCGCCAAGTCGGTCTCTGACCTGCGCCGCATCTTCAGTGACCTCGGCGCCCAGATCGCCAGCGACTCCCTCGTCCGGTACCGCTCGTTCGCCGAGCCCGGAAGCAAGGTCACCGTCGCGGTTCGCGTCGGCGGAATCGACGGCTTGGCTACCAGCGAGTACAACGTTCCCGGCGGCGCCTCGTTCGTGCAGGTCGAGCGCAGCTTCTGGACTTCGGGGCTTGGTGTTGTGGTGACGGCACTGCTGTGCGCGCTGTTGCTGGCGGTGGCGCTTGGAATCCTGTTGGTGCGGCGCGTCCGAGGGCCATCGCTGCGCGAACGCGTCCAAGGATTCGTGACCACAGCTTCAGATATCTCGCCCGCGGGCGAAACGGCGCTTATCGGGGAGACGCCGCGTGGGGCCGAGCGGTCGTTGGAGCGCACTGAGTGGTGGATCGCGTTCAAGCGGGACGTCGAGAACGCCCGCATCACCGTCGAACCGATGCGCATCCTCACGGGCTGCGTGCTCGCGACGCTTGTGATGGCGTACCTCCTGGTGGTGCTGACCGGGATTCCGCTCGTCGGGCTCTTCGCGCTGGCCGTTCCGTGGGCCGTGAGGATGTACGTGCGCGTCAAACTCGAGCGCCAGCGCGCGGCGTTCGCCGAACAGCTGCCCGACGTGCTGCAGGGCGCCGCCTCCGCCATCCGGGCGGGGCACGGCCTTGTTGCGGCTCTGTCGATGGTTGCCCAAGATGGGCCGGAGCCGAGCCGGACGGAGTTCCTGCGCGTCGTCGCTGACGAGGCGCTCGGCGTGCCGCTCGAAGAGGCCCTGCGCGTCGTGCAGCAGCGCATGGGCAGTCGCGAGGTCCTGCAGATCGCGCTCGTGGCGCAGATCCAGCGGGAGGCCGGCGGGAACATGGCCGAGGTGCTCGACCGCATCACCGAATCGCTGCGCCAGAGCGCGGAGCTGCGCCGGATGGTCAAGGCGCTGACCGCCCAGGGTCGCTTGTCACGCTGGGTCGTATCCGCGCTTCCGCTCATTCTGTTACTCGTGATCTCAGTGCTGAACCCTGTGTACATGGAGCCGATGTTCACCACAGCGCTCGGGTTGGTCATGCTCGGGTTCGCTGGCGTAACAATGTTTATGGGTTCGTTCGTGATCGGTAAAATCGTCAACTTCGACGTCTGAGACGGCCTGCATGTACCTGATTCTGCTCATCGCCCTTGCATTTGTCGGGCTCGCCGCGGGGCTCAGCACCCGCGCGGTCGGGTTCGGCCGCTTCCAGGCCGGCGAGCGGCTGCGTTCCATCGAGATGTATGGGTTCCGGTCGGACGTGGACGGCAGCGCGCCGGCTGCACCGCGTCTCAACCTCTCCCGTCTGGCCGAGCGGATCGGCGGGGCGATGGTCGGCCGATTGACCCGTCTCAACTTCGAGCAGATGCGTCGAGATCTCCTCGGCGCGGGGTACTACACGGTGACGGCGGAGGCCTATCTGGGCTACCGCATCATGGCCACGGGCACGTTCACGGCCTTCCTCGCGTTTCTGGCCATCAGCGCGCCGAGCGCCCTCTCGATCCTCGGTCTGGTGATTGGCGGGACGCTCGGCTGGAGGGTGCCGCTGGTCATCATTCAGCGCCGGGCGGCCGAGCGTCGCGGAAAGATCGATCGCGATCTGCCCGAACTCATCGACCTGCTCGTGGTGAGCGTCGAGGCGGGCGTCGGGCTCGGCGGCGCGCTGCAGATGATCGCGATCCGGATGAGTGGTCCACTCGGGGACGAGCTGCGGCTGATGCTGCAGGAGCAGAGCATGGGGCGATCCAGTGACCAGTCGCTTGGAAAGCTCCTGGAGCGCTGCGATACGCCCTCGGTGAGATCGTTCGTGCGCTCGCTGCAGCAAGGCGAGCGTCTGGGAGTGTCCATCGGCTCGATCTTGCGGGGTTTGGCGGTCGAGATGCGCACGCGCCGCCGCCAAACGGCCGAGGAACGCGCGCAGAAAGCGCCGGTCAAGATTCTCTTTCCGTTGGTGTTCCTGATCTTCCCAGCGATGTTCATCGTTCTCTTGGGGCCCGCGGTATTTGCGTTCAAGGCAGCATTCGGAGGTTGATGGCAATGACGCTTGATATGAGTTCTGGTATTCGTCGCAAGGACGCGACCCCACCCGCGCAGGTGCGCCGGATCATAAATGGGCGCTTGGTCGCAATCGGATTGCTGGCGCGGTCGGGCTTCTGCGCCGCCGTCCTCACCTTCACGCTGCTGGCCGCGGTGACCCCGCGAGCGCAAGCAGCCGCACTGAAGCCCCCGGTGGCTCAGGCGCCCGCAGCGGGCGCCAGCGTCGAGGCTCTCCCCGCGTTCACATGGGGCGCGGTGCCGGGTGCAGCCCAGTATGAGTTCCAGCAGTCCGCCGATCCGAAGTTCTCCTCGATCGTGCTCGGCAAG
>JACCYI010000213.1 GCA_013696535.1 Solirubrobacterales bacterium | reverse complement strand
CGCGATCGCCGTCGACGATCCCGCCCGCTTCGTCGCCGACGTCGAGGCAGCCCGTGGCGGGCCCGTCCCCGCTGCCACGGCCGGCCCATGCCGCTCGCCTGGGTCACTCCGGCGGAGCTCGCGGAGGCGCTGGCCTAATCCGCCGCTCGTCTCGCGCGGCGGCGGCGGCGGACGCGGTCGCCGCGAGGCCCGACCATGCGGGTCACCAATTGGGTCGAGCGGACATGCTCGGCGCCGAGTTCGAGCGCCCGCGCTCGCAAGCCGGGAGGGAGGTCGTAGTGATCACCCTGGAAGCGGTGCCGCGGGATCCCCAGGCGCTCGGCGAACGCGTGCAGCTCCTCGAAGTTCGCGTCGCTCGCCATATGGCACCAATGCGTGATCGGCAGACGCAAGTCCGGATACTCGTGCAGGTCGTCGACGATGATCGTCATCCGTTCGGCGCACAGGCCCGCGAGCGCTTGAGCAGGAGCTCGCGCTCCCGTTCGTTGTGGGTGAGCGACGCCGCGCGCTCGAACTCCGTGGGTGCCTCGCCGGGGCGGCCGAGCTTCTCGAGGAGATCGCCGCGGACGCTCGGCAGCAGGTGATAGGTCGTCGGAGACGGTTCGGAGGCCAAGGCGTCGACGATGAGCAGCAGATCCCATCTCGACCGGTTCTGGTCGAGCAACGGGACGGGCTCTCCCGACGCGTCCGTCCGCGCGGCCGATCGCGACGCCTGGATCTCCATGAGGGCCAGAAGGCCATGAACCTCTGACTCCTGGGGAGCGAGCCCGGCCAGGATGCGGCCGAGCCGGAGCGCCTCGTCACACAACGCCGGCCGCATCCAGTCGTCGCCCGAGGTGGCCGAATAGCCCTCGTTGAACACGAGGTAGACCACCTCGAGGACGGACGACAGGCGCACCTCGAGCTCATCGCCGGCCGGGACCTCGAAAGGAACGCCGGCCGCCGCAAGGGTCCGCTTGGCTCGCACGATGCGCGGGGCGACCGTCGGCTCGGGCGCCAGGAAGGCACGCGCGATCTCCGTCGTCGTGTGGCCTCCGAGCAGGCGGAGCGTGAGGGCGACGCGCGCGTCGGTGGAGAGGACCGGATGGCACGTCGTCGCCGAGGTAGTCATCGAGATGGGCGTCGAGCTCTGAAGCGTCCATCGCCAGCTGCAACCCGAACTCGCGTGCGAGCTCTTCCTGCTTGTCCTCGAGCCGTGCGTTCCTGCGTATGCGGTCGATCGCGCGGTGCTTCGCCGTAGCCATGAGCCAGGCGCCCGGATTGTCCGGGACGCCCGACTCGGGCCACCGCTCGAGTGCGATGACCAGCGCGTCGTGCGCCGAGGTCCTCGGCCGGTCCGACGTCTCGCATCATCCGCGCAAGCCCGGCGATGAGCCTGGCCGACTCGATCCTCCAGACCGCGTCGATGGCGTCCGCTTCCCTCCGACGACCGACACCCCTCTGAGGCCGGGGGCAAGCCGTCGAGTGCAAGCAGCGCCCCGGCTTTCGTGAGCTCCTCGTTGTACTCGGCCATCGCAGCGACGTCCTCCGCGCTGGGAGCCCGGTCCGCCTCGGTGGGCGCTCCGGGATGGATGAACATCATTAAACGCATCCTGATGCCCCTCGCCTTGAAGTGCAGGGGGGTTTCCCTCTCCCTCTGCGTCGAACAAGGGCCGACCGCGCCGCCCACCTGCTCAGGTTGCGACCTAGTCCTGGGGCTCGGATCCGCGCGTCGCCCTGATCCAGTCGCGGACGTCGGGCGGGTCGTCGCCGGTCTGGCGAGTGTACGCCCGATGGCGCAGGCGTTCATCGACCATCTCCTGGCGCAAGCCGGCCGCCCGGGAGCCGAGTCCCGGCACCCGGTCGACGACGTCCATCACCAGATGGAAGCGATCCAGGTCGTTGAGCATCACGTTGTCAAACGGCGTGGTCGTGGTGCCCTCCTCCTTGTAGCCGCGTACGTGGAGGTTCGCGTGATTGGCGCGGCGGTAGGTGAGGCGATGGATCAGCCACGGGTAGCCGTGATACGCGAAGATCACGGGCCGGTTCGGAGTGAACAGCGCGTCGAACTCCGGGTCCGGCAGGCCGTGAGGGTGTTCGATCTCCGGCTGGAGGCGCATGAGGTCGACGACGTTGATCACACGGACCCGCAGATCGGGAAGGTGCTCGTGCAGGAGGTCCGCCGCGGCGACGGTCTCGAGCGTCGGTATGTCACCGGCGCACGCCAGGACGACGTCTGGCTCCGAGCCGTCCTCGCTGCCGGCCCACTCCCAGATTCCCAGCCCGCGCGTGCAATGCGCGATCGCTTCCTCCATGGTGAGGTAGTTCAGGGCGGGCTGCTTGCCGGCCACGATCACGTTGACGTAGTCACGCGACCGCAGGCAGTGGTCGCCGACGGACAGCAGGCAGTTGGCGTCCGGGGGCAGGTACACCCGCACGATCTCCGCCTTCTTGTTCACCACGTGATCGATGAAGCCCGGGTCCTGGTGGGAGAAGCCGTTGTGGTCCTGGCGCCAGACGTGGGAGCTGAGCAGGTAGTTCAACGACGGGATCGGCCGGCGCCAGGGGATCTCCCGCGTCACCTTCAGCCACTTGGCGTGCTGATTGAACATCGAGTCGATGATGTGGATGAACGCCTCGTAGCAGGAGAAGAACCCGTGGCGGCCGGTCAGCAGATAGCCCTCGAGCCATCCCTGGCAGAGATGCTCGCTCAGGACCTCCATCACGCGGCCGTCGGCGGCGAGGTGGTCGTCGGACTCGAGCGCCTCGGCCGACCAGGCCCGGTCGGTTACCTCGAAGACGGCGCTCAAGCGGTTTGACGCCGTTTCATCGGGACCGAACAGCCGGAAGTTCTGATGCGCCTCGTTGAGCGCCATCACGTCGCGCAGGAACCCTCCAAGCACCCGCGTCGCTTCGCTCCAGGTGTGGGCCGGGCTTAGGACGTCGACGGCGTAGCCGCGGAAGTCGGGCAACTCCAGGTCTCGCGTCAGGGCTCCGCCGTTGGCGTGAGGGTTGGCCCCCATGCGCTTCGAGCCCCGGGGAGCGAGGTCGGCGAGTTCTTGTCGCAGCGCACCGTCCCCGTCGAAGAGCTCATCGGGTCGATAGGACTGCATCCAGGTCTCGAGCTGGGCGAGGTGCTCAGGGTTCTCGGCGAGCTTGGAGAGCGGTACCTGATGCGACCGGTAGGACCCCTCGGCGGGCAGCCCGTCGACCTCCTTCGGCCCCGTCCATCCCTTTGGGCTGCGCAGCACGATCATCGGCCAGGCGGGGCGGGTCAGGTCGCCGCCGCGTGCCCGCTCCTGGATCGCGGCGATGTCCTGAGCCACCTCGTCGAGGGTGGCCGCCATCAGCTGGTGCATGGTGTCGGGATCGGATCCCTCCACGAACCGGGGGGCGTACCCGTAGCCCTCCATCAGCGACCGCAGCT
>JACCYI010000212.1 GCA_013696535.1 Solirubrobacterales bacterium | reverse complement strand
CTTGCCGTCACCGAGTTCAAGCTGCGGTTCTTCGGCTCCTTCCTCGGCTATCTCTGGCAGCTCGTGCGCCCGGTGCTGCTCTTCGGCGTCCTGTACGTGGTCTTCACGCAATTCGTGAAAGTCGGCGGTCGCGTCGCCTTCTATCCCGTCGTCCTGCTGTCGAACATCGTCCTCTTCACCTTTGTGCAGGAGGGGACCGGGGCGGTGGGATCGATGGTCGCCCACGAGGGCCTGGTCCGCAAGATCCACTTCCCGCGCATGGCCATCCCGGTCTCCGTCGTCCTGACCGCCGCCTTCAACCTGATCCTGAACCTGGGCGTCGTGCTCGCGTTCGCCGTCGCCTCGGGTGTCGAGCCCCGCCTGAGCTGGCTCGAGGCGCCGCTGCTCATCGCCCTGCTCGCGATGCTCGTGACCGGCCTCGCGATGCTCCTCTCGGCGCTCTACGTCCGGTTCCGGGACATCAAGCCGATCTGGGAGGTCGTGCTCCAAGCCATGTTCTACGCGACGCCGGTGATCTACGCCATCGAGACGATCTCGGTATCCGAGTCGATCAAGCATCTTCTAATGCTCAACCCGGTCGCCGCGATCCTTCAGCAGTTCCGCCACGCCGTGATAGACCCGAACGCCCCCACGGCCGCCGCCGCGGCGGGCGGGACCCCCCAGCTCCTCATACCGCTGGGCATCCTCGTCTTCGCGATGCTGCTCGGCTTCGGCGTCTTCAACCGGGAGGCCCCGCGGATCGCGGAGGAGCTGTAAAGCCCGCAACCTCGGCAGGTTGTCATCGTCACTACCCTGATGGCCATGGTCACACGGCGTGAACGGCGCCTGGCGGTGGTGCCTGCCTACAACGAGGCCGAGACGGTCGGCCGCGTGGTCGCGGCACTGCACCGGGAAGCGCCCGATTGGGACGTACTGGTGATCGACGACGGCTCCACGGACGAGACGGCCGTCATCGCGACGCACGCCGGGGCCACGGTGGTACGCCACCCCTTCAACCTCGGCATCGGCGGCGCGGTCCAGTCAGGCTTCCGCTTCGCACGCGAGGAGGCCTACGACCTGATGGTCCAGGTGGACGGCGACGGCCAGCATGACCCGAGCGAGATCTCCCGGCTGACCGACGAGCGCGAGCGCGATCCTCGCATCGACATGGTCTGCGGGTCACGCTTCCTCTCGGACGACTACCGCTATCCGGCGCCGATCAGCCGTCGCACGGGAATCCACCTCTTCGCCTTTCTGCTCTCCCGGATCATCGGCCAGCGAGTCTCCGATCCGACCTCCGGCTTCCGGCTCTACAACGCCCGTGCCATCGGCCTCTTCGCTCGCGACTATCCGCACGACTATCCCGAGGTGGAGGCGGTGCTGATGCTCCATCACCACCGGCTGACCATGCGAGAGGTGCCCGTCCGGATGTTCGAGCGTGGCGGCGGGCAATCGTCGATCCGGTCGGGCAAGTCCGCCTACTACATGGTGAAGGTCCTTCTCGCGATCGGGGTCGGCCTCGCCCGCCGGCGGCCGGTGCCTGTTCCCGGGGGAGCCGCCCCTGTCACGGCTGCCGGAGCCGGGCTCTGATGCAGCTCCACCTTCGCCTGGCTGCGGTGGGTGCGACGGTCGTGCTTCTCGTCATGGTGCTCGAGCTCGTGCGGCGCCGACGCCTGCTCGAGCGCTACGCGCTCGTCTGGATGGCGGTGACCGCACTGCTGATCGGGCTCACGCTCTGGAGCGACCTGCTCACCGGGGTCGCCTCGGTGATCGGCATCGCCTATCCGCCGTCGGCTCTCTTCCTGATCGCCTTCGGCTTCGTGATCCTCCTGCTCCTGCACTTCTCGGTCGCCGTATCGCGGCTCACGGACCAGTCCAAGGTCCTGGCCCAGGAGCTGTCGCTGCTGGACGAGCGGCTGCGCCGCCACGAGGCATCCCCCACCGACGAACTCCGCGATTCTGCGGTGGTTGCCGGCGACTACGAGCGCTCCGAGGTGTAGGCGGCCCGGGCACCACCCGCCAGGAGCAGCGGAAGCCCGATCGCCACGGCGCTCAAGAGCGCCCAGAACGTCAGGCCGCCAAGCCGGCCGAGTTTGAAGAGCGCCATGCGCCGAACGATGGCCGGTGCCTTCCCGTCTACGGCGACCGGCTCGTCGGTGGTGAAGATGAACGCCGGCATGGCCCGCAGGTTGGGATCTTTGAGTCTGCCGGCGAGCGTGGCCCGCGGCGAACCGACCAGTGCGATCGGCGCCGTCCCGTGGTCGCGAACGCAGACGGCGATCCGCGAGCCGGCGGACACGGCGCCCACCTGCGTCTCCACGGTCGAGTTGTCGGCGT
>JACCYI010000112.1 GCA_013696535.1 Solirubrobacterales bacterium | reverse complement strand
TCCAGGATCAGCGTGTGGTTCGAAGCTGACCACCGAGATCATCAGCGGGTCTGCGATATTTGCCGAAATGGAGCGTGGGACGCGGACGAGACCCGGGTGGCTGCTCGATGAGCGAGGCAGTGCTGGGAGGGAGAATCTTGAATGGGACCTGGTCTATGGCTTCGAACCCGAGGAGGCCGAGGAGAGGATCGAGAGTTGGTGTGAGACCGGGGGGATCGGAATCGAGACGGACTGGATGCGGGCCGAGCTCGAGGAGCACGTGCGCGATGAGCACTCGACCTTCACCTGGCTCCTCGAGCCGATGATCGAGCGTTCGGGGTTCCGCATCGACGACGCCGACTACTCCTCTGACGGCATGTTCGCGGGGTACGTCCTTCGCAGGTTGTAGGTGCCGCCGCGGCCGGAACGGCTGGCCGAAGTCCGGCCTCATGCGAGCGGCACGCATCCCGATCAACGGGTGCGGTCGCCCGCCGACACGTCCTTGCGACGGTGGCCTTCGGCTCGCTCTTGAGCGAGTTCGCCGGCAACTCGACTCTAGACCTGACCCTTGGCGTGTCAACAGTCTGAACAGGCCCAAGACAGCTCAGTCTGCCCGGACGGACCGTCATTCTCGGGTGGGCTCATCGACTTCCCATCTCATGCCGAGCGCCGGCTCTCTACAGTGCAGTCCTCGGACGGAGAGGACGATGGTCGGAGAAACGCAAAGTCCATCCCGCAATAACACCGCGGTCATCTATCACCGCCTCCGCGAGGACATCCTTCACGGCCGCCTGGCCGCCGGTTCCGGTCTGTCGCAAGTCCAGATCGCCGACCACTTCGGGGTCAGTCGCGGACCGGTTCGCGAAGCACTGCGCCTGCTCCAGCGGGAGGGCCTGATCGTAGCCGAGCTCAACCGCCGGGCCCGTGTCACGCCCTTCTCGGCGGAGGACCTCGAGCAGCTCTATGCGATGCGCATCCTCTCCGAGGCGTTTGCGGTCCGCGTGAGCGTTCCTCACTTCACCGATGCCGACCTGGAAGATCTCTCGCAATCACTTGAAGAGATGGAGCGGCTCACCGGCGGCGACGTCGATGCGTGGGAAAAACCGCACCTGCGCTTTCACGCGGCCCTGCTCGCCTACGCCGGCGAAAGGATCCTCCACCTAATCGAGCAGTGGTTCGAGCACTCGGAGCGGTATCGGCGCATCTATATAGCCGACGAGCCGAGCGCGTGGCGGGTGGGAGCCAGAGAGCACCGTTCCATCTTCGAGGCATGCGTCAACCGCCACGAAGTACTCGCGGCCGAACTCCTGGCTCGCCATCTGTCGAGGACCGCCCTCACGGTGCTTGGGCTCGTGGCGCCCGAGCATGAGCCGAGCGTGGTCCGAACTGCCGTTCGAGCCGCTACGGCTGTCGAGACTCCCTCGCCGGTCTCGTCGCGCCGGGTTCCCAACGGTGCCTTGTGACTCACTGTATGCCGGAGGGCAACCGTCGCTCGCCGCGGCGCCGACCCGGCTTCGTCACACTCCGTTAAGTCAGATTCTGCCGCCGGCGAGGCGCAGACGGTCGCGGTGAAAACCCAAGGCGTGCAGCGAGTCGCGTCGCCTGCAGAAGTGAGGTCGCCTGCGTCGTCAGCCTCGGGCGCCCCTTTGCGCAACGCTTTGCAGATGTCCGAAGTCTTCCGATCATCCGGGCTTGAAGTGTTGACAGATCGACGCTAGCCATTGTTTATCGCAGGGCCGTGCGCCGCTGAGGGTCACGCTCTCAACGACGGCGAGCTCGGGTTAGACCGATTGGCGCTGTCGACATCGGATGCCCTCGCCGGGCGAGGATCGGGAATCAGCATCGCCGACGATCCCACCGGGAGGCCGGAACCCTGACACCTCATCGGCCACTGACCGGAGGGCGCCGAGCGAGCGAGGCAGGACGTCAAGCCGAGCCGACATATTGAGCGAGTGCCAGGACTCGTGGCGCCAAGCGTGACAGCCGAGCTCGTGGCCGCCGCCGACGATGGAGGCGAGCGCACCCGGGTATCGCTGTCTCCATGGACGGAGCCCATCACCAATCCCCGCAGCCGCCGCAAGGACGCCGCCGCGCCATCGCCGCCCTCCCCTGGCGAACCCGGACGAAAGCCCGAAGCCAGAACCTCTCAACGCACCGAATTAAGCATCCTCAATGGCGCATGCCGACGGATGAGCACGACACCGCCTCACCGGATCCACCATGAGACCTTCGACGCGGCTTCCGTAAGCCGAATGTCTACCGCGGCGGCTCGCGGAGACGGGCTGAGCTCAAGGTCCATTGGCGATCGCCGGTGAAGTCGAGGATCAGCTGCGCGGTCTCGAGCGGCACGTCGAGCTGAGGCGCGTGGCCGACATCGTCGAGCTCGATCCAGTCCGCGGTCGGCAGCCAGTCGCGCCCATAGCGCACGGCTCCAGCGGGAAGCGGCAGGATGTCGTCGCTGGTGCCCCACAGGATCCGGACGGGGCAGGTGACGCGCTCCGCGTCGAGGTCGTAGCCCTCCCGCAACGCCATATCGATCATGCTCAGCGCATCGCAGGCCGCCAGGCCGCGGATCTGGTGCGCGAGGAGCTCGGGCGGGATGTGCTCAAACGCGACGGTCGTCGAGGACGTCACCGCGCGGCGTCCTGCGAGCATCGAAACGAGCGTTTCGGCCGTCACCGCGACGTCTCGGGTCCCGCGGTGCATGTTCGCCTGGCGATGCGCGATCGCGGGATACAAGTCACCGCCTGCCTCCCACCCCCCGGCCGGCGCGAGGGCCACGACCGAGGCCGCGCGGCCC
>JACCYI010000201.1 GCA_013696535.1 Solirubrobacterales bacterium | reverse complement strand
GTCAGGGCCGGGCCGAGTCGTCACAGGAATCTGCCTGGTGCTCGCCGTCTTACACCCCCAGTCTCCCTTAGTGCGGCGAATCGGCGCCCTTGGCCGGCCGAGGCGGGCTGTCGCCCGACGCCCGGGGCTCACCCATCAACCCGTCGAGCAGCCCGTGGAGCACCCCGGCCACCTCGGCCCGCGCGGCGACGCGGTCCTCAGCGGTCGCGATGTACATCGCCGCCTCGTCGAAGGCACCGATGAGCACGTGGGCGAGCGGCCGAGTCGGGCCCATAGTCAACCGGCCGGCGTCCATCCCGGCCTGTAGGAGCGCTTCGGTCATGCCCAGCCCGTGGCGCTGGGTCATATCGCGGAACCCGGCCCACCCCAGGACCACGGGCCCGTCGATCAAGAGGATTTGGCGGACCTCGGGCAGCTCGCAGGCCGCCAGCCATCCGTCGGTCGCCGCGTGCAACGCAGCCGCCGGATCCTGGGCGCCGAACGCAATGACCTCTTCCCCCAACCGGCGGGTCAGGTCGGCTTCCACCTCTTCGGCCACCGCGAGAAACAACGCCGCCTTGTCCGCGAACTGGTGATACATCGCACCGCGGGTGACGCCCGCTTTCAGCGCGATCTCCGGAGTTCCCACGGCCGCGTAGCCGCGCGCGGCCCAGAGTCCCCTCGCCGCGGCGACGAGTGCGCTACGTGTGGTCGCCGAGCGCTCGAGCTGGGTGCGGGGCTTGCTTTCCATGCAGACTGTCTGTAAGTTACCGGCAACCTGTACGCAAGAGGAGGGAGAGCGGACCATGCCGACCGTGGGACTTCCAACCGGAACCATCCACTATTTCGAATACGGACCGCCTGACGGTCGCCCGGTCGTCTTCGTGCACGGTTACCTGATGGGAGGCGAGCTCTTCGCCGACCTGGGCCGGCGGCTCGGAGCCCGGGGCCTCAGATGCCTGGCGCCGACCTGGCCCCTGGGAGCGCAGACGGAGCCGATGACGCCCGGCACCGACCTCACCCCGGCCGGCGTCGCCGCGATGATCGCGGCGTTCCTCGACGCCCTGGACCTCGAGGACGTCGTACTGCTCGGCAACGACACGGGCGGGGCGCTCTGCCAGCTCGTGGCGGCCGATCATCCGACGCGCCTCGGCGCGGTCGTGCTCACCAACTGCGACGCGTTCGAGAACTTCCCGCCGAGCTTCTTCAAGGCGCTGGTCAAGGCCGCCCGCCTTCCCGGCGGCTTCAGAGCCGTGCTCGCTCCGATGCGGACCGCGGCCGCTCGCCGCTCGCCGCTCGGTTTCGGGCTGCTGTCCCATCATGACGTCGACCACCTGGCGCGTGAGTGGGTTCGGCCGATCTTCGAGCGGCCCGCGGTCCTCGAGGACCTCCGCCGCTTCACCGTCGCCCTGGAGCCGGCGGTCACCCTCGGCGCCGCGGCGCGGTTGCCGGCATTCGAGCGCCCCGTCCTGCTCGCCTGGGCGATGGACGACAAGCTCTTCCCCGTCGACCATGCCGAGCGGCTTGCGGCGCTGCTGCCGGATGGCCGCGTGGAGCGCATCGAAGACAGCCGGGCGTTTTCGATGATCGACCAGCCCGCTCGACTCACCGAGTTGGTGGCAGCCTTCGCAGAAGCAGCGGTGGCGCACACCCACTGACGATCACGAAGGGTCGCGATCCCAACCGCGCCACCCCCTACAAGATCGGCGACACGGGCCCTGCGCGCGGATCAGCGCCGCGTGGTGGATCCGAGCTTCCTCGAGCTCGTGCGGCTCGGCGTCAAGCGCCACGACGATCCAGTCGTCCTGAACAGCCTTGCGGTGGTAGACGACCATGCTGAAGGTATCCACGCCCAACGGAGACTTCTGGCGGCGTTTCGCCTACGACGGCTACGGCGAGACACGTCGCGGAGCCAAGTGGAAGCCAGGTGATCCCGACACCTTCAAGACCCGAGGGCGCGCCTGGCCGATCTTCGCGGGCGAGCGTGGGGAGTATGAGCTCAGCGCCGGGCGGCCCGCTACGCAGCACCTCGCCAGCATGGCCGCGGCGGCGAACGACGGCGGGATGATCGCGGAGCAGGTCTGGGACGGAAAGGCGCCCACGGGCCGGCCCGGCGTCACCGCCGGCGAGGGCACGTTCTCAGCCACCCCGCTGGCCTGGTC
>JACCYI010000200.1 GCA_013696535.1 Solirubrobacterales bacterium | reverse complement strand
CTACAGAGCCAAGTTGGCCGCGAATGATAATCCGCGGTGTCGGGGGTTCGAGTCCCTCCTCCGGCACTTCGCGAAACGCTCGTGCTTGGCCTGGTAGGCCGGGCACTTTCTCGTTGGAGCCTCGGATGTGAGACCGATCGATACGTAGATCGTCGAATCCGTATTTCCAGCGGCAGCGACAAGGTCACGGCAGGATGAGGTGGCTGTCGCCGAACTCGTGCCAGAGGTAGCCGCGGCTGCGGGCGGCGCCGTAGCTACGAGCGAGCACCGACCCGCCGCCGACCGCTTCGAGCATCTGCAGATGTGAGGCGCCGGGCTCGTGCCAGCCCGTGATGAGCCCGTCGACTGCGAACACGCCGCGTTCGGGCGTGATCACAAGCTCGGTCCAGCCCCTGCTCGGCCGCACGCTCCCGTTTGGATCCGCGGCGGTCTCGAGCGCGCGGACCACGGTGGTCCCGACCGCGATCACCCGGCCGCCCCACCCGCGGACCGCCTCGACCAGCCGAGCGGTCACTGCGGGCACCTCGTAGCGCTCGGGGTAGGGCAGCTCGTGAGCCTCGAGCGACGATACGCCTGTGTGCAGGGTGATCGTTGCGATCAGGACACCGTGTGAGACGAGCCGAGCGACGAGGCCGCCGGTGAACGGCCGGCCGGCGCTCGGCATCTCCGCGCTGCCGGGCTCGCTCGAGAAGACGGTCTGGTAAGCCGAGAGCGGCCAGCCCGCACGGACGTACCCGTAGCGGATGGGATGGCCGTGCTCGGCGAGGAGGGCGTGTAGAGAGATGCTCGCGCGCACCCGGGCGAGCCAGAGCCGGCGACCGCGGGCGTACGGCGCGAGCAGCTCGACCGACGCGCCGGCCGGCAGGGCGAGCACCTCGCCATGGGTCGCGCGGATCGGAGTGGAGCCACCCGCGCCGCGCACCTCCACCACCCAGCGGGAGCCGTCGCCCTCCCGGCGTGGATCCGCGGTGGCGACGTTCACCCGGACCTCCGCGCCCCCGGCACGGCGGGCGGGGAGCGACGCGGCGAGCGTCGCAGAGCGGTTGACGACCAGCAGGTCCCCCGGAGCCAGGATCTCGGGCAAGTCGGAGAACACGCGATCCTCGAGCCGCCCCTCACACCGCGAGGCGACCATGAGGCGGACGCCGTCGCGGGCGACTCCGCGTGCCTCGGGCGGCTCGGGGGCCTCCAAGTCTGGCGGGAGATCGAACGCGAGCGCGCTCACGCGAGGGTCTCGGCGCCGTCGCGCGCCTTGTGACGACCGCTCGGCGCGTCTCCGTGGATGAGACGGAGCAGGCCAGGAAGGCTGGCCTCGGGCGGTGGCCGGTCGGAGATGTCCTCGCCCGGGAACGCGGCCTGGTGCATCGAGGTGCGCATGTCGCCCGGGTCGACCGCGTGGACGCGCAGCTCCGGATGCTCGGCGGCGAGGATGGCCGTCAGCTGCTCGAGTGCCGCCTTGGAGGCGCCGTACCCGCCCCAGCCCGCGTACGGCTCGACCGCAGCGTCTGACGTCACGTTGATCACGCGCGCGCCCTCAGCGAGCCGCGGCAGAGCAAGCTGGATCAGCGCGAGCGGCGCGGTGACGTTGACGTGCAGCACCGCCTCGAAGTCGCCCAGCGGGAAGTCCGCCAGCGACGGCATCGGGCTCGGGCCGAGCGTGCTCGCGTTGTTGACGAGCAGGTCGATCGGTCCCGGTGCGGCGGCGACGAGGGTCGCACGGTGATCGGGATCGGCGACGTCGCCCGAAACGGGCGTGAACGCCGGCAGGCCGGCCGTCGCCTCGAGGAGGGCTGCCGCGTCGCGGGCGTCGCCCACGACTTCCCAGCCGTCGGCAGCCAGGGAGCAGGTGAGCGCGAGCCCGAGTCCTCGGGACGCGCCGGTGATGATTGCGATAGGCATGCCCTGGAACCTAGGCCCGGGCGGGTCCCGGATACCAGGGGCCTTTGGTCCTAGGACCCGCGGGGCTCGAGCAGCCCTTCCCCCCGCGCGTGGAGCGCCGCCTGCGTGCGGTCGGCGACGCCGAGCTTCGCGAGCAGGTGGCCGACGTGCGTCTTCACCGTCTTCTCGGCAACTCCGAGCTCGGCGCCGATCCGCTTGTTCGACCATCCCCGGCCGAGCAGCGCGAGAACCTCTCGCTCGCGCGGTGTCAGGGGCTGTCGCGGGCCCTCACCGGGCGCCTGGGCGATGGCGTGCACCAGCCGCGCGGCGACCGTGGGATCGAGCAGCGCACCGCCCGTGTGCGCCGCGCGGATCGCGCGCAGGATCTCGGACGGTTCGGCGTCCTTGAGCAGGTACCCCGCGGCGCCCGCCTGGATGGCGGGCAGCAGCCGGTCGTCGTCGAGGAAGCTCGTGAGCACGACGACCGCCACGTCCGGCAGCCGGCGGCGCAGCTCTCGCATGGCCCCGACACCGTCGAGGCGCGGCATCAGGAGGTCCATGAGCACCACGTCGGGGCGGTAGAACTCGGCCAGGCGAACCGCCTCCTCCCCGTCGCCCGCCTCCCCGACGACCTCGATACGGTCCTGCAGCGCGAGGAACGACCGCAGGCCTTCGCGCACGACGAAGTGGTCGTCCGCGACCAGGACACGGACCGCTTCAACCATCTCCGACCTCGAGGCGGACCGTGGTTCCCTCGCCAGGAGCCGAGTTCACGTCGAGTTTCCCGCCGATCCGCGCGGCCCGCTCCGTCATCGAGGTGAGCCCGAGACGCCGTGCGCGCAGGGCGCCGTCGCCCGGGTCAAAGCCCGCACCGTCGTCGGCGACCTCGAGGGACATGTGGCCGCTCGCGCGATTGTTGAGGGCGACGGCGATGCGAGCGGCGCCCGCGTGGCGCAGCGCGTTGTGCAGCGCCTCCTGCGCGATGCGGAGCACCTCGCGGTCGCGCCGCGGGTCGGGCGGAGCCCCGCCGCCGGGACGGTGGACGACAAGGTCGATCGGAGCCCCCTGTACGCGACGCTGCACCTCGACGTGCTTGTGCAGGGCGTCATGGAGGCCATCCGCCTCGAGGTCGGCGGGGCGCAGTTCGTGGACGAGCGAGCGCAGCTCCTCGAGCGCGTCGCGCGCGAGCTGCTGGACTCGGGCGACACGCTCGCCGGCGTCCTCTCCGCGCTCGAGCAGCACCCCGGCGGACTCGGCGGTCAGGACGAGCGAGAACAGCTTCTGGCTCACCACGTCGTGCAGCTCGAGCGCGAGGCGGTTACGCTCCTCGAGGATCGACAGCTCGCGGCTGCGCTCGTAGAGCCGGGCGTTGGTGATCGCGATCGCGGCGTGCGCGGCCAGGAGGTCGATCAGCCGCTCGTCTGAGTCCGAGAACGGCGACCCGTCGAACTTGTCCGTGAGGTAGAAGGCCCCCATCACGCCCTCCGCAGAGACGATCGGGACCCCGAGGAAGGAGCGCATATCCGGATGCGCGGCCGGCCACCAACCGCGGAAGCGCGGATGGTGGTGGATGTCGCTGGTCCGGTACGACTCGGTGGTCTCGAGCATTGCGCCGAGCAGCCCGTGCTGGCGTGGCAGGGCGCCGAGCGCCGAGATCAGCTCGTCGTCCATCCCGGAGACCAGGAAGCGGCTGAATCCACCCTCGCCGGCGGGGATGCCCAGCGCGGCGTACCGAGCGCCGAGCAGCGACCGCGACTGGTCCACGAGCCGCTGCAGGACCAGGTCGACGTCGAGCTGCGAGGCGACGGCGAGTACTGCGTCCGAGACCGCGCGAAGCTCATCGGTGCGCGCCTCCATTCACCGGGATGCTACCCCGGCCACGGCCGCGGACGACGGCGATCAGCCTTGCGCAGCACCCGAGCCCCTGGGTTGTCCGGAGAGGTCGGTTCGTCGCCGGAAATGGGTACGGAACCTCGCAATGGCCTCGACGCGCGAACCCGAACGAACCGGTCGCTTCACGCGTCCGGCTTCCGCCGCGCTCCGTTCTTCAGACGGCGCCACCAACCTGGACGCAGAGCGCAAACGCTTCACGCGCGCCGGCATCCTGCTGGGCATCGGCTTCGGCGGCTTCGTGGACGGCATCGTGCTCCACCAGATCCTTCAGTGGCATCACATGCTCACCTCCACGGGCGAGTACCCGGCCACGACCATCGCCGGACTGAAGGCCAACACCCTCGCCGACGGCCTCTTTCACGCCAGTACCTGGATCGCCGCGTTCATCGGCCTCTTCATGACCCTCAACGCCACCCGCAGCGGCTACGGAGCAGCCAACGGACGCCTCCTCGGCCTGATCCTCGCCGGCTGGGGCCTCTTCAACGTCGTCGAAGGGCTCGTCGACCACCAGATCCTCGGCATCCACCACGTCCGCAGCGGCCCGCACGAGACCCTCTACGACGTCGGCTTCCTGATCTTCGGCGCCCTGCTCATCGTCGGCGGCCAAGCCGTGGCCCGCCGCGCCGAACCCGACACCAAGACAGTGACCACAGCCACCGCGAACCGATAGCTCCGGCGTCTGGGGTAAGTCTCGGGGCGCCCCAATGCGCGTAAGCTGTCGGTTCCCAGGGTGATGGTGTCGCGCCCCTGAAGGTCGATCAAGCGCTCGCCGTCGAGGACGAGGAAGAATCCGTCTTAGTCATCGTGCTTGTGCCAGCGGAAGTCTCCGTCAATAACGCCAAGGCGTATGACGGCGTCGTTGACCGAGGTCAGCGTCTCGTTGAACCACGGCTCGGGTGCCGCGGCCTCGACGGGGATGTCGATCAGCTCTTCGCTTATGGGTGCTTGCGATAACTGCGGGATTCCGCGGCGGCGCCGAGCGCGACCGGTTGCCGGTGCCGGTACGTCGAGCATGAAGCCGCCGTTCGCGACGGACCGATGACTCGCCTGAGTACGGTGGGCGCATGACCACAATGAAAGCCGCGCGGGTTCCCGAGCGGGGCGCGCAGTTCGAGATCGTCGACGTCGATGTACCCGAGCCCGGGCGTGGCGAGGTACGCGTGAAGGTGCAGGCCTGCGGCATCTGCCATTCGGACTCGCTCACCGTCCTCGGCGCGATGGGCAATGCGTTCCCGCGCATCCCCGGCCACGAGATCGCGGGCGTCGTGGACGCGGTGGGCGAGGGCGTGGAGGTGTGGTCGCCCGGCGAGCGGGTCGGCGTCGGCTGGTTCGGTGGCTGCTGCCTTGTCTGCGAGCCGTGCCGGCGGGGCGACTTCATCTCCTGCGAGAACGGCCGGGTGCCCGGCATCGCCTACGACGGTGGGTACGCGGAGGCGATGATCGCTCCTGCGGAGGCGCTCGCGCGCATCCCCGAGGACCTCACGGACGCCGACGCCGCCCCGCTCCTGTGCGCCGGCATCACGACGTTCAACGCCCTGCGGCAGTCCGTCGCCCGGCCGGGCGACCGTGTCGCCATCCTCGGCGTCGGTGGGCTCGGGCATCTCGGGATCCAGTACGCGGCGAAGATGGGCTTCGAGGTGGTCGCGATCGCCCGCGGCACCGACAAGGAACCGCTCGCGCGCGAGCTCGGCGCGCACCACTACCTCGACTCGACCGCCGTGGACGTCGGCGAGGCGCTCCAGGAGCTCGGGGGGGTGACGGTCGTCCTCGCCACCATCACCGCCCCAGACGCCATGACCCCC
>JACCYI010000168.1 GCA_013696535.1 Solirubrobacterales bacterium | reverse complement strand
CTGGAGACGCAGCTGGCACCGGGTGGGAAGCTCATCGTCCCGGTGGGACACGAGACGCAGCACCTCGTCCTGGTGTGCCGCGGCCTCGACGGCGTCACGCTCGAGCGCCGGCGGCTCGAGCGCGTGCGCTTCGTGCCGCTCAGGTGACGAGCTCCAGCCGGTCGTTCGGGCGGTGCTCGCGCCCGACCTTGGCGCACGGGCGCCCCTCGTAGAGAACGATGTCCGCCGTGAAGTCGTTCTTGCCGCGGATCAGTGCGGAGCCCACCCCGTAGGCATCGACGGGCACCCCGACGGCCTCGAATTCGCGGATGCGCTGCGCGTTGAACCCACCCGAAGCCACAAGTCGCACGTGCTGATGACCTGCCCCATCGAGCTCGTCACGGACCAGGCGCACGAGCTCGGGCGCCACGCCGTGAGGCGCGTCTTCCCCTACTTGCTCGACGAGGCCGCGGTCTGCGAGCTTGTCCGAGGTGTCCAGGCGCACCCCCCACAGGTCCTTGCCGAGCGCGTCGGCGACGTCGAGCGCGGTCCGCACGGAATCGTTCTCGTAGTCCACGAGCACCGTGATGCGCATCGTGGCGGCGAAGTGGCGCGCGAAGGCCCGCGCCGCTGCCACCGTGTCCCCGCCGTATGCCGCGATCAGCGCGTGCGGCACCGTCCCGACCCCACGACCCCCCCACCACGATGCCTGGGCGTCCGTCGAGACGCCGATCGCGCCCGCCACATGGGCGGCCCATCCGTCACCGGTCTGCACGAGCCAGTGGTCGTGGCGGGCGGGGAAGTACAGGATCGGCTTCCCCCGGGCGGCGTCCACCACCTCGCGGACGTTGCGCATGATGAGCGTCCGCCGGGCGAGGCAGCCGAGGTAGACGGTCTCCAGATGCGCGAACAGGGCATAGTCCCCCTCCACGGTCATGACGGTCTCCCACGGCGACAGCGCCGCCCCCTCGTGAAGCGCCCGGACCTCGACCTCGGCCCAGCCGTCCTGCCACTCGCCGTCGGGCCGGTACCGACCGGTGCACTGACGCAGGATGGCGATCGCCTCGTCGATGCCGCCGAGGATCGAGGCCTCGCGTTGGAACACCTGCATGAGAACGCTCGGATGATGATCCTCGGCTTCGAGCAGCGCACGCGCATGGGTAAAGTAGGCGTCCGAGTAGTGACCGTCGCGGATCTTGTCGACCGGAAGCCGGAAGACGTCGGGGTGCAGGCGCTCGCGGGTCGAGGTGCTCATGTGAGGACCGCGGACCTTAGTGCGCGACCCTTCGGGAAGGCTCATGGCGGAATGCGGACCGGTAGCCCGTTGTGTAGCCGACAATGAGCACGGATCGCTCACCAGAGCCCTACGACACCTATGAGGAAGCGGCGGAGGCGCTGCTCGCGGTTCCGGATGCGTCCGAAGTCGCTCCGCGACTGCTGACCTCCTGGCTGCGAGCAGAGGAGCGCGCCGCGCGTGCCGAGGCCGAAGCCTCGATAGACGTCCTCACCGGCGCGGCGAGCCGGCGCCAATGGGAGCGAGCGCTGGTGGTCGAGGAGCAGCGTTGCTCGCGGTCCGGCCGGACGGCATGCGTGGTGGCCATCGATCTCGACGGGCTCAAGGAGGTCAACGACACGCAGGGCCACCAAGCGGGTGATGAACTCCTGGTCACCGCCGCCGGCGCGCTGGATTCCGCGACGCGTGCCATCGACGTCGTCGCCCGTGTGGGCGGCGACGAGTTCACGGTGCTGGCGGTCGACACCGACCTCCCGATGGCGCGGGCGCTGGCAGCGCGTCTGGGCGATGCTCTCGACAAGGCCGGTGTCCAGGCCTCCCTCGGCCTGGCGGAGCGCTCGCCGGAGACCGGCCTGTCGGAGGCATGGGCGCAGGCCGACCACCGGATGTACACGACCAAGCGCCGACGGGCGAGTCAGGCGATGGACCCCGACGCGGTCAGCGCCAGGACCAACGCGCCGAGCCCGACCCTGTAGGCGACGAACACCCCGGCCGAGTGGCTGACCAGGAACCGCAGCAGGAAGGCGATCGACGCATAACCGACCACGAAGGCCAGCACGGTGGCGATGGCCGTCGCGCCCGGGCTCGCGGCGCCCCCACCACCGATGTCGCGCAGCTCGAAGAGCCCTGAGAGGACGACCGCCGGAACCGAGAGCAGGAAGGAGTAGCGTGCCGCCGCCGCCCGGTCGAAGTTGAGAAAGAGGCCCGCGGACAGAGTGGCTCCCGAGCGCGACACACCCGGGACGAGCGCGAGCGCTTGCGCGAAGCCGATGATGATGCCATCGCGCATGGTCAGTGATTCGATTTCACGGTCACGCCGCGAGAACCGTTCGGCGGCCAGGAGGAAGAAGCCGAGGACGATCAACGCGGTGCCGATCACGTACAGCGAGCGGGCGCCGCTCGCGATCTGGTCTCTGAACAGCAATCCGAAGACGGAGATCGGCAGCGTCCCGATACCGATCAGGAGCCCGACCTTGAACTCCTGCGTCCCGCGCGCACACGGATCGCGCAGGCCCACCAGGAACCCGCGGGCGATCGCCAGCAGGTCCCGGCGAAAGTAGAGCAGGACAGCCGCGAGCGTGCCGAGCTGCGTCACCGCGGTGAACGCCGCGCCCGGATCCTCCCAGCCCAGGAACGCCGGGATTATGCGGAGGTGCCCCGTGCTCGAGACGGGAAGGAACTCGGTCAGCCCCTGGACGATTCCGAGGACGATGGCTTGCAAGGTGGGCACCGGCGGGTCACGATAGCCGCGCTCCGTACCGGCAGCCCGACGCCGCCCCGCGGTTCTGCGCCGGGTCACCCTGAACCACGAGTGGTGCATCGGCACGATCGGCTCGTGGCGGTGGCGGTGGCGGCGGCGGGTAGGGTTCGGCGATGCCGTCGTGGGACGACGTCGTGTCGATCGGGCTGCGCTTCCCCGGGGTGGAGGTCGCCACGTCCTATGGTCGGCCGGCCCTGAAGGTCCGCGACAAGGGGATCTGCAGCCTGCGGACGAACCCGGATGCGCTGGTGCTGCGGGTGATCGACCTCGGTGACCGCGAGGCGCTCCTCCAGGGACAACCCGAGGTCTTCTTCTCCACTCCCCACTACGACGGATACCCGTACGTGCTCGTGCGCCTGGAGGCCGTCGACTCCCGCGAGCTCGCCGAGCTGCTCGAGGACGCCTGGCGCCTACGGGCGCCCAAGCGACTCATCACCTCGTTCGAGGCCGACGGAGCGCGAGCTCCCGATGACGCCAGGTGAGGCGCACGGCCGCTGAAGTGCCGGGGGTTGCGGCTCGGCGGCGATTCCTGGTGGTCCTGGCGGTCGTGGCTGCGGGGTGCGGAGGAGCTGACGCCGTCGACGAGCGCCGCGCCGACCCCCCGCCGGTCAAGCGGACCCCCGCTCCGCGCACCGACCCGGCTGCCATCGCGGCCCGGGCGAACGTTCCCGTTCTCACCTACCACCAGATCCGCCGGCCCACCGAGGCGGACGGTGCCCAGGCGCGGCCCTACATCGTCAGCCCCGAGGCGTTCGCCGAGCAGATGTCCGCGCTCGACCGCGGCGGCTACAAGACCGTCACCGGGGACGCGCTCGTCTCGCACGTCGCCCGCGGCACACCGCTGCCGCGAAAGCCCGTGCTGCTGACCTTCGACGATGCCACCGCCGGTCAGTACACCCGCGCCCTCCCCGTGCTGCGCCGCCATCGCTACGTCGCGACGTTCTTCATCATGACCGTGGTCCTCGGCAAACCCGACTGGCTCTCGCGTGGGCAGGTGCGCGCGCTGGACCGCGCCGGCATGACCATCGCCGGGCACACCTGGGATCACAAGGCGGTGCCCGAGTACTCCGGGGTCCAATGGCTCAAGCAGCTCGACGAGCCCAAGCGCGAGCTGGAGAAGCTCGTCGGCCACCCGATCCGGCTCTTCGCCTACCCGTTCGGGCTCACGGACCGCCGTGCCCCGCTGCAGCTGCGGCGCGCCGGATTCACCGCCGCCTTCCAACTCGCCGACAAGCTCGACCGCCGGGAACCGCTGTTCACGATCCGCCGCATCATCGTTCCCGGATGGACCGGGTCACAGCTCCTGCGGGAGATGCGGCGGGACTTCTGATCACGACCACGGAGGGGGTGCGAACGCGCACCCCCTCCGGTGACGTCAACGGACCCGGTAGCCGAGGCTCTCGTCCCAGCGCAGCGGGCTCTTGAACTCGGGCAGGGGCGCATCGCGCCGGGTGATCCGCACACCCTTCCTGGTCGAGGGCGGGCAGATGGCGACATAGCGGGCGTATCCGCCAAGGCCGCCTCTGAACTTCGGGAAGCCGAACGAGACGAGGCAGCCGGTGGCCGGAACGCCGTCGAGGTTGTTGACGCCCTCGGCCTGCGCATAGCCGTTGTGCATCAGCCAGTACTCGCCTTCCAGGGTGGGCGTCGAGTCGGTGTCAAGCGGCTCGTGGCCGTGGAACAGGATGTTGCGCTTGCGGTGGAGGAACTTCAGCGCGTCGAGGCCCACGCTGGGGAAGTCGGGCTCGGCGGCGAGCGCCTTCGCCCGCTCGGGATCGGTCGTCCACTTCTTCGACCAGTCTGAGCGCACCATCACGACCGAGCCGGCCGGGATCCGCCCGTGCTTCTTCTCGAAGGCACGGATGTCGGCGACCTTGAAGAAGTACTTGGGGTCCTTCCTGACCTGCGGCACGGTCGAGATCACCACGAGCGGGCGGACGGCGTAGCTCGGCGGGATCTCGTCGATGGCGGCCTGCTCGGGCGCCCAGTGGGCCGGCGGGTCGAACTGCGTACCGAACTGATCCGTCGCGAGCGTGTACGCGGTCGCCTCGAAGCCGCTCTTGGCGTAGGTGTAGCGGACCCCAGTGATCGGGTCCACGGCCGGCTTGAAGACTGCAGGTCCGAAGCCCTTCCAGACCGGCTGGTTCGGCGTGAGTGTGTGGGTGAGATCGATGTAGCGGGCCTTGCTGAGCGTCTGGTCGTAGACCTGCCACAGGTCGCCGGCGTCCTTCTGCGCGAGCGCCGTGGCGGGTGCGGCGACGGTGATCGCCAGGGCCGCGAGTGCGGTTCTCGTCCATCTCTGCATGAACTTCTCCTCCGTCGGGGGTGAAATCGGCTGGCCGCCATTTTCAGGCGGCGGTCTCGCTGATCAGCCGCAGGTGCTGGAAGGCCGCGATGCCGTCGCGACCACCCTCGTAGCCGACGCCGCTCGCCTGCATCCCTCCGAGCGGGACGTCGGGGAGTGACGGCGCCATCTGGTTGATGCCGACGTTCGAGGCGTGCAACTCGGCGATCACACGCTGGCGGGTGCGCAGCGAGTCGGTGAAGATATAGGCCGCAAAGGCGTAGTGGGTGCTGTTCGCCTTCGCGATCGCCTCGTCGAGGGAGCCGAAGCGGTTGAGAACGGCGATCGGACCGAAGGGCTCCTCGTGCATGATGCCAGCGTCCG
>JACCYI010000164.1 GCA_013696535.1 Solirubrobacterales bacterium | reverse complement strand
GTCGGGAGCTCCTCGACGTCGAACAGTCGAAGCCCGTGGTGGGCGAAGACCTCTGAGACGGTGGTGAAGGAGAAGTATGAGAAGTGCTCGTGGTAGATCGTGTCCCACTGGTAGGACTCCACGAGCCGCATGAGGTGTGGAAACTCCATGGTGATCTGGCCGTCCGGCTTGAGCAGTACCTTCATGCCGGCCACGAAGTCGTTGAGGTCGGGGACGTGGGCGAGCACGTTGTTGCCGAGCAGCAGATCGGCCTCGGACTCCTCGCGCAGCGACCGGGCGGTCTCCACCCCGAAGAACTCGACCAGGGTGGGGATCCCCTTCTGCAGCGCGACCTTGGCCACGTTCGCGGCGGGCTCGATGCCCAGCACGGGGACCTGGCGCTCCTTGAAGAATTGGAGGAGATAGCCGTCGTTGGAGGCCAGCTCCACCACATGGCTGTCCGGCCCCAGCTCAAAGCGCTCGACCATCTGACCGACGTAGTGCCGGGAGTGCTCGAGCCAGCTCGTCGAGTAGGACGAGAAGTAGGCGTAGTCGCCGAAGATGTGCTGCGGCGTCTCGAACTCCTCGAGCTGCACGAGCTTGCAGCGCTCGCAGACCAGCGCACGGAGGGGATAGAACGGCTCCATACCGTTCGCCTGCTCTGGCGAGAGAAAGGAGTTGGCCAGCGGGGACATCCCGAGGTCGGCGAAGACGTCGCTCAGCGGAGCGGCGCAGAAGCGGCAGGGCGAGGCCATCGAGCGCAGCACCTTAACGAGCCGCTCGGGCAAACGACTCGATCTGCGTCAGGGTGACCTCGCGCATGTCGGCGCCGTCGCGCAGCGCGGCGTACCAGTCGACGATCGCGTCGAGGGTCTGTCCAAGATCCCAGGCCGGGGCCCAGCCGAGCCGCTCTCGGGCCTTCGTGGAGTCGAGTGCGAGGTGGTGCGCCTCATGGGAGTGGGGACCCGGGTCAAGGGCCCAGTCGATCGGCCCGTCCCAACGGTCGCCGATCCGCTCGGCGATCCAGCGCACGGTCCGGGCGTCCTCGCCGACCGGACCGAAGTTCCAGCCGCCCTGCGAGCCGGGATCAGCCGCGAGAGCCTGTGCCAGCACCAGGTAGCCGCTCAATGGGTTGAGCACGTGCTGCCAGGGACGGACGGCCTCCGGGTTGCGGATCGGGACGGCGCCGCCGCTCATCGCGGCGCGCATGACGTCGGGGATGAGCCGGTCCTCTCCCCAGTCCCCTCCGCCGATCACGTTGCCGGCTCGGGCGGAGCCCAGCCGCGGGCCATCCGGGTTCGGGGCGAAGAACGATCGCCCGTAGGCATCGGCGACGAGCTCGGCGCATCCTTTGGAGCTCGAGTACGGGTCGTGCCCGCCCTTGGGATCGTCCTCCACGAACGGTCGCGGCGGGCGGTCCGGCGGGTTGTCGTAGCACTTGTCGGAGGTGACGTTGACCACCGCGCAGATCCCATCGCCCGCCAGGACCGCGTCGAGCAGGTTGACGGTCCCCATGACGTTGGTCTCGTAGGTCTCGTGAGGATCGCGGAAGGAACGACGGACGAACGGCTGAGCGGCCATGTGGATCACGATCTCGGGCTCAGACCGGCGAATCGCCTGCGCGACGGTATCGGCGTCGCGGATGTCGCCCCGCAGATCGGTCACCCCATCGCCGGCGCCCGTCAGCGCGTAGAGCGAGGGATCGGTCGGGACGGTTGAGGAGAAGCCCGAGACCTCGGCCCCGAGCGCGCGCAGCCAGAGCACCAGCCAGGTTCCCTTGAAGCCGGTGTGCCCGGTGACCAGCACCCGGCGGCCGGCCCAGAAGCCTGGATCTACTCCCACGTTCGCCAGGGCGCGCGCCCTGACTCCCAGAGCTCCTGCATGACGTTGCGGTCACGCAGGGTGTCCATCGCCAGCCAAAAGTCCCGGTGGAAGTACGCCCCCAGGCAACCGTCGCCGGCCAGGCGCTCGACCGGATCCCGCTCCCAGACCGTCTCGTCGCCGTCGATGTAGCGCCCGACCTGAGGCGACAGCACGAAGAAGCCGCCGTTGATCCAGCTGCCGTCGCCCGGCGGCTTCTCCGCGAAGGTCCGAACACGGCCGTCCGACTCGTCGAGGTCGAGAGCGCCAAAACGCCCCGCGGGCTGGACGGCGGTGACCGTCGCGAGACGCCCGCTGGCGCGGTGGTGCTCGACCAGCGCTGTGAAATCGATGTCTGAGACACCGTCGCCGTAGGTGAAGCAGAAGTCCTGGTCGCCGACGTAGGGGAGCGCGCGCTTGAGCCGCCCACCGGTCATCGTCGCCTCCCCGGTCTCCACCAGCGTCACCTTCCACGGCTCGGCCGCGGAGCGGTGCACCTCCATCGACCCACTCGCGAGGTCGAAGGTGACGTCGCACGTATGGAGGTGGTAGTTGGCGAAGTACTCCTTGATCACGTACCCCTTGTAACCCAGGCAGACGATGAACTCGTCGATGCCATGAGCCGCGTACATCTTCATGATGTGCCACAGAATCGGCTTGCCGCCGACCTCGACCATCGGTTTGGGCTTGACGGCGGTTTCTTCGGACAGGCGTGTGCCGAGACCGCCCGCAAAAAGAACGGCCTTCATGCGTGAACTCGTTCGCCGTAAACCTGTCGAACATGAACCCTGCTAAAATAAGTCGTCATAACTTTAAAAGTATGCCGCTTTTGTGTGTAAAACGAAGTGATATATGCCCATGAAAAAGCCCCCGGCCGAGTCGGCCGGGGGCTGTCAACTTGCTGAAGGG
>JACCYI010000154.1 GCA_013696535.1 Solirubrobacterales bacterium | reverse complement strand
GATGAGGTGCTCGAACTCGCCCGCCGCAACCAAACCGACGCCGGCGTCACCAGTGGCGCAAAGGCCGCATCGAGCAACGAAACACACCGCGTTCACGCGCAGACTGCCTCCACGATCATTCGCGCGCGCAAGCCGCGGACCGCCCCGAACTGACCCGGGCACTGGCGCTTCGATCTTTAAATCTGCCATGCCGTTCAGGCCCGCGAGCAACGACGATCGTGCCTGGTTGCTCGCGCTCGTGAACCGTCCGGAGGTCGTCGGTTCACTCGCGGTCGGTGCAGACGCCACGCTTGCGGCTGCCCTCGAGCGAGCGGAAGCCGGAGCCGACGATGAGAGCGTGCTCGTGCTCGAAGACGGGCACGGCAACCGCATTGGACTCGTGTGCTGGCAGACGCACAACCGGCGCAGCCGGATCGCCGGGATCCACACGCTCGTCATCGACCCGGCCGCCCGCGGTCAAGGCCACGCTACCTCCGCGCTGCGCGAAGTCGTCGGCCACCTCCTCGACGAACGCGGGTTCCACCGCGTCCAAGCCGAAACTCTCGGCTTCAACCAATCGGCCCGCCACGCCTTCCAGACCGCCGGTTTCGTCCAGGAAGGGATCCGCCGTCGCGCCTACGACCGCCACGGCGCCTGGCAAGACGGCGTGATCTTCGGGCTGGTCGCCGACGACTGACAAGCCCCTCGGCCAGCGCGTCAAGGTGATGGCGCAGTCCTCGTCCCCCGCGCGGTGTCGCGCGGACCAGCTTGGCGCGGAGTGGGCCGGGCGGACGTTGCCCGCTTCGGAGTCGCCTTGCCGCAGGCCGTTACTCCAGGCCCATCCGCGGCTCGCCGTGCGAGTCGAGGCCATTCGCGGCCCGCACGCAGCTACCGCCTCGGATTGCCCCGCTGTTGTAGGCCAACCGGAGGCAGTTTCGCATGGCGAGCTGGCCCCAGTAGCTTGCGTGGCCGTCCTCCTGCAGCTGGTAGGGACCGGTGATGGTGCTCGTGGTGCGGACCTGTGCGACCCACTCTGTGCGGTCGACGGCGCCTGGGCTCTGCCAGGTCGAGATGCCGGCCTCCTCGAGAAGGCCGACCCCGGTCTCGCACAAGCGTCGGCCGACCAGCGAGTCCTGGAGATCGAGCACCACGAGGTTCGAGATGTCCGACTGCGCCGCGCCACGCGAAGGCTGCCGTTGAACGTGGGAATGACCGTGTCACTCGCCCAGTTGAGGTCGCGATTTCAGACGCCGCAACCGCCGATCGACTGGCGCGTCCAACCGCTGTCGGGGTAGCGGATACCGCTGCCCCGCGGGAGCGGCGATCAGTAGGTCTGCGCGATGATCTTGTACTGCGACGCGGTGTAGTGGGCACCCGTCATCGCCTCGCGAACGCGCAGAAGCGCGTCGCGGACGTTCGCGGTCTCCTGCTCCCGACGCGTTGCGGTGAAGCGCGACGTCATGTCGGGGTCGTCGCTGCAGTAGTTCTTGAACCAAGAGGGGGACGTGATCCAGTTCAAGACGCAGCGCTCGAGGATCGCGGCGAAGCCATAGTTGTTGGCACCGATCATGACGACCACGGCACTGACGTTGTGGGTGCCAGCGTACTCCCGCAGGGCGGCGGCCTGGCCCTTGCGGCCCGACGTGTCCGAGTAGAAGTCGATGCCCGGCTTGAACGTCTGACCAGACCGGGTGCCAGTCGTGTACGTGCGGGCGCCGGAGCAGGCGAGATTGGCGCTCGCCACACCATCGCCGATGTGCGCCTGCGCGGCCTTGGAGCGATGACAGCCCCGAATCGCCTCGCCGGTCACCGTTTCCCAATAGGCGGTTGGCCCGAGCGCGTCGACACGCGACGAAGACCGGTTGGTGTTTCCGGCCCAGCGACCGGCCTCGCCGGAGATCGCCGAATCCCCGAGCGTCACGACGGTCGGCGTCCCCACGCCCGGCCCGTCCGCGGCGGCGGCCGTGGGCACTAGCCCGAGCAGGACCGAGGAAACGACCACAAGCACCCGGACGGTCGATCTCATCTCCCACCCCTCCCGTTGGATGGGCCATCATTGCCTGGAGCCCCGGCCGCCGTCACCGGAGCGAGCGGCGGTGTCCTTGGGGCGAAGGATGAGGAACGTCGCGAGGGAGGCTCCTGAAGGGCGTCTGGCTCAAGGCTACCCCGCTCATCCGCCGGCGACCACCCGCACGCGGCCCCACGCGTTGTTGACGTAGCCCTTCGGGTTCCACAGCGGACCGGGGCGCTCGGGCTGCGAGGCCGCCGCGCTGTCCCAGGCGCGCACGACGATCTCGTGCGGGCCTGGGTCCAGCTCGAGCTCCGCCTTCCAGAGCCGCCAGGCCCAGCGGCCGTGATCCTCGAGGAGCGCTGCTTGCGTCCAAGTCGCGCCCTCGTCGGTGGAGACGTCGACGCGGGCGACCCGGCGCTCGCCGCCGGCGAACGCATAGCCACGAACCTCCACCGCGCCGGCCGCGACGTGGGCGCCATCGTCGGGGACCAGAATGTCCGAGTTCAGCGCGACCTCACCGAGCGGAACCCCGGCGCCGGGCGACGGCGAGGCCTCAGGCGTCAGCAGGCGGTACGCGGTGGACTGAAAGAAGCCATCCCATGGCTCGTCGCGCAACTCGATGCGCTCGAGCCACTTGACGCTGCGCGCCCCGATGAAGCCGGGAACGACCACGCGCAGCGGCCCGCCGTGAACCGCCGGCAGCGGCTCGCCGTTCATCTCCCAGGCCAGGAGAACCTCGGGACGCTCGGCCTTGCGCCGAGAGATAGAGCCCCCGTAGCCCGCCGGCAGCCGCGTCTCGTCGCTTACGTCGCATCCGACGAACGCCACGTACTCTGCTTCGTCGTGCGGGCGAGCCGCCCGCAGCACGTCGTTGAGCGCGACCCCCCTCCACGACGCGGTTCCCGTCGCTCCCGGACCCCACGGCAACTCACCCGGGATGTCACGAACCTCGAGCAAGTCCTTGCGACGGTTGCCGGCGCACTGCAGCGTGGCCACCACCTCGCGCTCGGCGAAGCGCCCACGCAGTTCGTCGAGCGTGAAGGTGAGCGGCACGCCGACCAGCCCTTCGACCCGAAGGCGCCATGCCGTCGCGTCGATGACCGGGATCGGTGCGTGGTTGCGGGCAAAGAAGGCAGCAGTCGGTGTCACCGACGCCTCGGCCAGCGCTCCGCGCGCCGTCTCGGCGTTGAAGGGCTCGTCCTCATGAACGACCATGTCGAGGCGCTTGTCGAAAGACCTCATCAAGCGACGGGTCAGATTCGGATCTCCTGAGCCGTGAGGGCGCCGCCGGCATCCCCCGTGTTCACCGTTCCTCGCGGCTCGATCAGGAGGACATGAGCTTCGTCTTCAGCCTTGGGACAGTGCTCCACGCCGCGCGGGACGACGAACATCTCGCCCTCCCCCAACTCGACATCCCGATCGCGAAGCTGGATCGTGAGGCGCCCGCGTATCACCAGGAAGAAATCGTCGGTGTCGTCGTGCTGGTGCCAGACGAACTCGCCGCGAGCCTTGACGACGACCAGCTTGTAGTCGTTGAGGTATCCGACGATCCCGGGGCTGAAGGGCGTATCCAGGAGCGCCAGCTTCTCCGCGAGATTGACCTTCTGACTCATCGAGGCCCGGACACCGTCGCTTCCAAGGAGGTCAGCGCAGCGGCCCACGGTCCGGATCGTCAGCGGTTCCGGGCTCCTCGTCACGAGTCATCCGCCGTGCTCCGGACGGTCCACTCTCGTCTCGCGTCTGCCCGGCCTCGTAGCCACGCTCGAATTCCTTGTCGCCGCCATCCGACGGCGAGCGGACCTCGTCGGTGTCTCTGGCGGGATCGCGGTCGACGTCGCGGACGTGCTCGTCGCGCATGGGCTCGTGAGCCCGACCGCCCGAAACCGGCCGGACGCCCTCGCTGTCGTCGTCGCGAATCGAGTCACGCCTGCGGTCGTCGAGATCGGAGTCGCGATCGGGCGGCGGCACTCGGCCGTTCATGCCTCCAGACTCGAGGTCCTCGTCGGCGAGACCCTCCTCGTGCAACTCCGCGCGCTTGGCGTGGATCTCGGCTTCGGCCCGCTGCTTCTTGGCCTGCTGCTCGGCAAGCTCGGCCTGCTTGAGCTGGGTCTGTGAAGCGGAGCGGTGCTCGTCCGCGGCCTCTTTGCGCTCTCGCTCAAGGCGGCGTTCGGCTTCCAGCCGCTCCTGTTCCTGCTTGCGTTCAGCGGCCTTCGCACGCATGCGCGGCAGCAAGACGAGAAGCGCGATCAGAATGAGCGCGACGACAACGGCAATGGCGATGATGGCGCCTGTGGACATGACTCTCCCGCCTCCTTGATGGGATGGTACGTCTCGTATGCCCGCAATGCCGACGCGCCACGCACCGACGTTCGACTTGCAGTCTCATTCGGTCCACTCAGACGGATCGCTGACTCCACGCGAGGTCGTCGTCGGAGCGGCCGCCGCCGGAGTCAAGCTGTTGGCCCTCACGGACCACGACACCGTGGACGGCGTTCCAGAAGCGCTCGAGGCGGCGGCGACCCAAGGCATCCGGCTCCTTCCCGCGGCGGAGCTGTCCGCCGTGCACGGCGCAGAGGAGGACCTGCACATCCTCGGCTACGGGATCGACCCTACGGACTCGCTGCTGGAGGAAGCGCTGAGTGACTGGCGGGCGGACCGGGGGAGCCGGATCGGAGCCATGGCCGATCGGCTGGAGCAGCTCGGCTTCACGCTGGACCGGCGAAGCCTCGACGAGCGCGCGCACGCCGGCAAGCCTCTCGGGCGTCCGCACCTGGCTCAGGCGGTACTCGCCCATCCGGCCAACCGCGACCGGCTCGGCAAGGAGGGGATCCTCGGCCTCGACGCGCTCTTCCCCGCCTACCTCGTGCCGGGCGCCCCGGCGTACGTCGCCCGGACGAGGCCATTCGTGGGCGAGGCCATCGAGGCGATCCACGCGGCGGGCGGGCTGGCGGTCTGGGCCCACCCCTTCTGGGACTTCGACGACCCAGGCCAGACAGTTGAGATCATCGACGCCTTCGCAGCTCTGGGAATCGACGGTGTCGAGTGCTTCTACATCACCCACACGGCTGAGCAGACGCGCCTGCTCCACACCCGGTGCCGCGCGCGCGGGCTGCTCACGACGGGGTCGGCTGACTTCCACGGACCCGACCACGAACGCTTCAACGCCTTCCGCGCCTTCGATCTCCACGGGCTGCAGCCAGATCTGGACCGGCTTCTGGAGCCTCGAGAGTTGTCCTAGTGAGGACATCCGCCCGGCGGTAGCAGCAGATGTTGCATGGTCACTGGGGACCTCCGGGTAATTCGACCGCATGCCTTTCAAGGATCCCAAGGGAGTCACCAAAGCGGGCGTCGAGACCGGCGCGAAGAAGGCGAAGCTCTCCTGGGACAAGGCGCTGGTCGCCGGCTTTCTGGCCGGGGCGTACATCGGCCTCGCGGCCATCGTCGCGATCTCGGTCTCGAGCGGCCTGCGGCCCGAGATCTGGGGCACGCTTCCGACGTTCTTCGCGGGAACGGTCTTCGCGCTCGGGCTGATCCTGGTGATCATCGCGGGCTCTGAACTGCTGACGGGAAACATGGCCCTCGTGCCACTCGCGGCCTTCAAGGGCCGCGCGACGCTCAGAGCCCTGGCCGAGAACTTCACCTTCGTCCTGATCGGCAATCTGCTCGGCTCGCTGTTCGTCGCCTACTTCCTCGCGGTGCAGAGCGGCGTGCTGACGGCTGAGCTACCGCTCGCCAGGCTCGGTGCCATCGCGGAGGGCAAGGCCGTGACGGAGAGCTCGTGGCAGATCTTCCTCCGCGGCCTCGGCTGCAACTGGCTCGTCTGCCTCGCCGTCTGGATGGCGCTCGGCGCCGAGGACATCGGCGGCAAGATCCTGGCGATCTTCTTCCCGATCATGGCGTTCGTGGCGATCGGCTTCGACCATGTGGTGGCGAACATGTTCTTCATCCCCGCCGCGATCTTCGCGGGCGTGGACGGGATCACCTGGGGAGGTGCCATCCACAACTGGGCCTTCGCCTTCCTCGGCAACCTGGTCGGGGCGTCGGTCTTCGTGTCGAGTGCCTACTGGTACCTGTACGCTCGCGACGAGGAGCCCGAGGCTCAGAAGGGCGCCGGGGACGTGGAGACCAACGGTGACCAGGACACCCCCCAGGCTCAGCCGCGGGCGCGTTTCGGAGAAGGCAAGGCGGACGCCGAGACGCGTCGCCGCGAGCTGATGCGCCGGTAGCTCGTCAGCTGCCATGCCGACGGCTGCGCGCCGTCGCGGCGACCTGGCGATCATCTGACGCAGACACCGGCCCCGAGCCCACCCAGGCGTAACGGAAGAGGAGGCCGCCGGCCAGGTAGAGGACGCTCGCGAGGTGATGCGTCCACGAGCCGCCACGCTCGCGACCGAGACGGCACGCCAGGCCGGCGCGGACGCTCCACTTGGCGGCCTTGAACAGCGTGCCCGGCCGGCCTGTCTCGAGAGAGTCGCCCAGTGGTCCCAGCCGGCGCTCGTTGATGGTCGACTGCGCCAGGTCGTTGGCCATCGCAACCGATTCCACTCGGCCGAGAGCCTTGCGGGTCGGGTGTCCCT
>JACCYI010000101.1 GCA_013696535.1 Solirubrobacterales bacterium | reverse complement strand
CGTGACGGGAGGCGAGCGGCCCAACGGCTCGGCGCCCGCGGAGGGCTACTTCGTGCGCCCGACGCTGTTCGCCGACGTCTCCATGGACATGGACATCGGCAAGCGGGAGATCTTCGGCCCGGTCATGTCCATGGCTCCGTGGGACGAGATCGACGAGGTGGTGGCCACCGCGAACCAGACCGACCTCGGCCTCACCGCCGCGGTGTGGACGAACGACCTGCACACCGCCCATCACGTCGCGGAGCGCCTCGAGGCGGGCTACGTGTGGATCAACGACTCGGCCCGCCACTACTGGGGCACGCCGTTCGGCGGCGTCAAGAACAGCGGCATCGGCCGCGAGGAGTCGACCGAGGAGTACGAGAGCTACCTGCAGCAGAAGACGATCCACACCATCCTGCGCGAGCCCCGCCTCTGATCAGCGTGCGTCGAGCGGCCGGCGCAGGCCGGCGTCCACCAGGAGCGGGAGGATCTGGCGCTCGTAGCGCTCCAGACCGTCGTCGTAGTCGTTGAAAGTGATCGCCATGCCCTCCAGGCCGGCGTCGGCCATCTCGGCGATGGCGGAGGCGATCTGCTCCGGAGTGCCCGTGAGCGGGTGGGCGAAGAACGCGCGGATCGCGCCCTCCATCAGCGCCTTGATCTCCTCGGACTCGTAGTCGACGGTCTGGGAGTGCGCCATCAGCTTGGCGACGGTGGTCCTGGCGGCTTCCCAGTCCCCGCGCTCGTGGATGACGTGGTCGTAGTAGGCGTGCGCATCCGCCTCTGTATCGCGGCAGGTGACGTGGCCGACGCCGAACACCTTGAGCTCGCGCCCGTAGGTCTCGCGCGCGAAGTCCTTGATGCCGGAGACGGTCTCGGCGGTCTTGGCCGGGTTGTTGATAGCCGCGAAGATCATGTCGGCGTGCTTTGACGCGAAGTTGCGCCCGGCCGGGCTGATGCCCGCGCTCATGACCACGGGACCCGGCTTCTGCAGCGGCTTGGGGTTCGAGTAGGCCCCGGGCGCCTTGAAGAACCGCCCGTCGAAGTCGAACTCGCCTTCGGTCTCCCACAGCTGCCTAACTAGCCGCGTCCACTCGTCGGCCACCTCGTAGCGCTCGTCGTGGTCGTGCTTGGCCGCGCCGAGCATCTTGAGCTCGTCCGGCTGCCAGCCCGCGACGATGTTCAAGCCGAAGCGGCCGCCCGAGATGTGGTCGATGGTGGTGGCCATCTTGGCGGCCAGCACGGGATGGACGGCAGGGACGTGAAAGGTGGCGAACACCTGCACCCTGGAGGTCACGGCGGCAATGCCGGCCGCCCAGGTGAAGGCCTCGAACGAGCGGCTGGCCGGGTTGATCCGCCCGCCGTGGCCGCGCCAGCGCGCGAGCGGCACGAGCGCTTCAAAGCCCGCCCGCTCAGCGGCCTGGGCCAGACGAACGCTCTCCCCCCAGGTCGCCTGCGCCAGGCCCTCGGCGTCCGACATCACCAGGCCCCCGCCGATGTTGAATGAGAAGAGCGCGAGCTTGAACGGGTTCTCGCTCGCGAGGATCGGCGCTGCGGCCTTGTCGAGAACTGGGTCCTGGGGCATCTGATCCCTTTCCTGATCGCTCACGAGACGCGCCACAGAGCAGCTGCGTGACTACTGTCGAGGATATACATTTATTCTCCTCGACATGAGCGATCCCCCGAGCATCCGCAAGTTCGCCGCCTACCGTGAAGAAGTGCGGAGCGAGGCGGGCCGTGAAGCCGACGGCGAGCCGCTCATCCGCCTGGCCGTCGCCGCCGTCGTCGCGAACCCGCACCCCGGGGTGTGGCAGGACGACGTGCTCGTCAACGAGCCGGCCAGCGGCGTGATCTGCCGCGAGCTGGTCGCACGCGCGAAGGCGCTCGCCGGCGACGCCGACATCGAGAGCTACGGCAAGGGCGTCCTGATCGGCATGGACGGCGACCAGGAGCAGGGTGTCTCGTTCGTGGCCGGGACGTTCGGCGACACCCTGCGGGAGTTGACGGGCGGCACGGAGTGGGTGTCCTCGGTGACCAAGCGCACGGGACCCGGGGCGCCGATCGACATCCCGCTCGCCCACAAGAACGTGCTCAAGGCTCGCTCGCACTACGACGCCGTGACCATCGCGATCCCCGATGCGCCGGCGGCGGACGAGATCGTGATCGTGATCGGGATGGCCACCCGCTCGCGCCTCAACGAGCGGGCCAAGGGCTTCACCGTCGCGGAAGGGATGGGAGGCCGATGAGCCACCTGCTGATCGTCAACCTCGGGGGCGTCGCCACCGGCCGGCTCGAGGAGCCGCTCGTCGAGGCTGACTCCATCCTCGTCCGCGACGGTCGCGTCGCGGACGTCGGCGTGGGGCTCGAAGCGCCGGAGGGCGTCGCGACGCTCGACGCCGCCGGCAACCTCGCCGTTCCGGGCCTGATCGACTCCCACGTGCATACGGTGCTCGGCGACTGGACGCCGCGCCAGAACACCATCGGGTTCCTCGAGAGCTACTCGCACGGCGGGATCAGCCGGGCGCTGTCGGCCAGCGAGGTGCATGCCCCGGGCCGGCCGCACGACCCGGAGGGCGTCAAGGCGCTCGCCCTCGTCGCCCACCGCTGCTTTGAGAACCTGCGCCCGGGCGGGATGACGGTGCACGGCGGCTCGCTGATCCTCGAGCCGGGGCTGGAGGACGACGACTTCACGCAGCTCGCGGCCCAGGGCGTCTGGCAGGCGAAGGCGGGGATGGGCCGCTTTGACCCGTCGCGCGACGTGGCGCCCCTGGTCCGCGCCGCGCAGGCCCACGGCTTCAAGTCATGTGCCACACGGGAGGCGAGTCGATCCCGGATTCGACGCCCGTCACCGCCGACGACCTGCTCGAGATCGCCCCCGACGTATCCGGCCACGTCAACGGCGGGACGACCGCGCTGCCCGACGCAGACCTCGAGCGGGTGGTGGCCTCCGGTATCGCGCTGCAGATCTGCCAGGCCGGCAACCTGCGGTCGGCGCTCGAAGTGGTGCGCCTCGCGGCCGAGCAGGGCGTCCTCGAGCGGGTGCTGGTCGCCAGCGACACCCCGACGGGCACCGGGATGATGCCGCTGGCCGTGATCAAGTCCGTCGTTGAGCTGGCCTCGCTCGGGGGCATCAATCCGGCGATCGCGCTGTGCTTCGCGACGGGCAACGTGCGCCGCGCCTACGACCTCGAGGCGGGCGTCCTGCAGGCGGGCGCGCCGGCGGATCTCATTCTCCTCGACGCGCCGATGTCCTCCGAAGGAGACGGCCCGCTGGGCGCGATTGCGAAGGGCGATCTCCCCTCGATCACCTCCCTCGTCACGGACGGCGTCGTGCGCTTCCTCCGGAGCCGCAACACTCCGCCGCCGCGCCACATGCCCCGGCTGGTGTAGGCAGGAGACCGCCAGGGTCGGCTGTATATTGGCTACATGAGCCCGCTGCCCACGCTCCCGGTGCTGACGGAGCGCCGAACGGCCTCCGACGAGGTGGCCGACACGCTGCGCGACGCCATCACGATGGGGCAGTTCGAGGATGGCGAGGAGCTCAACCAGGTCGAGCTCGCCAAGCACTTCGGCGTCTCCCGAGTGCCCGTGCGCGAAGCCCTGCGCCGGCTGCAGGCCGAAGGACTGGTCAGCGCGGAAGCCCATCGCCGCGTCGTCGTGCCGGGGCTCAACCGCGACCGGATCTCCGAGATCTTCGAGGTGCGGGCCCTGCTCGAGAGCTACCTGCTGGGGCGCTCGGCCCCCCACCTCGACGCGGAGCGCCTCGCGAGCCTGCGCGCGATCTGCGACTCCATGGACAAGGCGCGTGGACGCGACGCCTGGCTCGCCCGCAACCACGACTTCCATCGCGGGCTGCTGGCCCCCGCTGACGGCCCGCTCACCGTCGCCATCGTCGAGCGGCTCTCACATCAGGTGGAGCGCTACCTGCGCCGCACGGGCGGCGTCCATCGCCCCAAGGAAGCGGGCCCCGAGCACCGCGCAGTCCTCGACGCGCTCGAGGACGGAGACGTCGAGCGGGCGTCGAAGGTCCTCCGGGACCACATCCTCTCGACGCGCGACAGCGTCGTCGCCGCGCTGCCCGACGATCACCCCGAGTAGCGGACGCTCACCCGCGCGGCGTGAGCACGTGGATCAGCGCCGGGCGGCCGGCGTCGATCTTCGCCAGCGCGCTCTCGACGGCCGGCGCGATCTCTTCGAAAGTCGCGATCGGTCCCGTCGCCCACATCCCCATGCTGCGGGCCATGGCCGCGTGGTCGACGGGGGGGTCGTCGATGACTGCTCCTGAGCGCCGGTTCTCCCGCGGGCGCCCGCGCGCGGTCCCGACCCGCTCGGCATGATCGACCGTGTTGCGGTACTCGCGATTGTCGAGCACGACCGTGAGCAGGGCGAGCCGTGCGTGGACCGCCGTCCAG
>JACCYI010000059.1 GCA_013696535.1 Solirubrobacterales bacterium | reverse complement strand
CGCATCCGGCAGATCGAGAACCAGTCGCTCAAGAAGCTGCAATCCCTGGCGGAGGCCCAGAAGCTGCGAGACGTCGCTTAGCGCGCAGTTCCTGGCCCGTCGGTGAGCGAAGCGGGCGGGCGAGCCTGAAGCTCAAGTTCGATCCTCGCGCCGCCGATCACCGGAGTGTGTTCGATCTCGACGCTGCCCTTCGGTACCTCGTCGGGAACGAGGGCTCTGACCTTCATCTGAAAGTGCCCGCGTACCCGATCGTGCGGGTCCATGGGATCATGGAGCCCATCGCGAGCTCGGAGCGATTGACACCGGAGGACACCTACGGCGTCGTACGGCAGATGCTCACCGACCCGAGCAAGCTCGCCGAGTTCGAAGCAGAGCAGGAGATCGACTTCGCGTACGCGGTGCCCGGCCTCGGTCGCTTCCGCATCAACGCCTTCTACCAGCGCGGCTCGATCTCCCTGGTCATGCGGTCCATACCGGTCGGGATCAAGACGATCGAGGAGCTGCAGCTCCCACCCGTCCTCGCCAAGCTGGCGGAGAAGGAGCGAGGGATCATCCTGCTGACGGGAACCACGGGATCAGGCAAGTCCACGACGCTGGCGGCGATGATCAACCACATCAACCGCACTATGCGCAAGCACATCGTCACGATCGAGGATCCCATCGAATTCCTGCACCGCGACGAGGAGTCCATCATCAATCAGCGCGAGGTCGGGATGGACACGGCGTCCTTCAAGCGCGCCCTGCGCCGGGTGCTCCGCCAGGATCCGGACGTGATCCTCGTCGGCGAGATGCGCGACGAGGAGACCGTCCAGACCGCCCTGTCGGCGGCCGAGACCGGTCACCTGGTGCTGTCGACCCTGCACACGGTCGACGCCCCCGAGACGATCAATCGGATCATCGACTTCTTCCCACCGCATCAGCAACAGCAGGCCAGGGCGATGATCGCCGGGACCATGGCGGGCATCGTCTCCCAGCGCCTCGTCAGGACCAAGGACGGCAAGGGCCGCGTCGCCTGCTGCGAGATCATGGTCAACACCGGCCGCGTCCACGACATGATCCTCGACCCGCGACAGACCGACCAGCTGCCCGAAGTGGTGGCCGACGGCGAGTACTACGGGATGCAGACCTTCGACCAGGCGCTGCTCAAGCACCTGCAGGCCGGGCGGATCTCCGTTGGCGAGGCAATGCTCTCGGCGTCCGCGCCGCATGACTTCAAGCTCATGATCGCGGCCCAGACTCGCTCGGGCCCGCTGGTCGTCGACACCCATGCCGCCCCCGTGGCCGATGCCCGGCCCGTCCTCGACACGCCGCCGATGACGGTCGAGATGGCGCCCGCGGAGCCGCCTGCATCCACGCCGGCTTCGTCGCCCCCGCCCGCTTTCACTTCCGCTGCTCCGCCGGGCTTCGCTTGACCTGAGGCTGGGCGGTACGGAAGGCTGGAGTTCCCACGTAGACGAAAGGCTCCCGTGCAGACAACGCTCGCGACGTTCAAGGAGACCGCCTCGACGGAGGCGTTCGCCCTTCAGAACTCGAAGCTCCTCAAGATCCGCCTGGATCAGGTGACCGTCCAGTCGAAGCTCGGCTCGATGGTCGCCTACCAGGGCGACGTGACCTTCGAGCACGCCGGCTCGGGCGGTATGGGCCGGCTGATCAAGAAGGCCGTCTCGGGCGAGGGCACCTCGCTCATGAAGATCACCGGCTCGGGCGAGGTGTTCCTGGCCGACACGGCTCAGGACATCCACCTGATCTACCTCGAGAACGATCTGATCACGGTCAACGGCCCCAACCTGCTCGCCTTCGACTCGGGCATCGACTGGGACATCAAGCGGATGCAGGGCGGCTCCTCGGCCATGATGGCCGGCGGCCTGTTCAACATGGCGCTGCAGGGGACTGGATGGGTGGCGATCCTCTCCGACGGCCCTCCGGTGCTCCTCAACGTAGCCCAGGCGCCGACGTTCGCCGACGCAGCCGCTGCGATCACCTGGTCCTCAGGCGTGCAGACCTCGATCAAGACGGACTTCAAGATGAAGAATCTCATCGGGCGTGGCTCGGGCGAGTCGATCCAGATGGCCTTCTCAGGTCAGGGTTGGGTGCTCGTTCAGCCGTCCGAAGGCCGGCCCGTCGTCGCCGCTGCATCCTCGAGCGGCGGTGCGCTCGGCAACCTGCTCAACGGCTGAGGGCGTCAGCTCAGACGAAGACGACGTCGTCGCCCTCCTGGTCGTCCACGGCCTGCTCGCACGTGGGACACCACCAACGAGCGTTCAGGGCGGTGCCGCATGCGGTGTGGCGGAGGGGCTCGGCGGCGTCAGCCCCGCGAGCGCCCCAGTCGGCCAGCAAGCGCAGGGCGCCGGCCAGCTCGCGGCCGGATTCCGTGAGCTCATACACGAAGCGCGGCGGACGCTCCGTGTAGGGCACGGCCACGACGAGCGCCTGTTCGACGAGCGCTTTCAAGCGTCCTGACAGCACGTTGGGCGCGATCCCGTCAAGCCCTTCCTGCAGTTCGTTGAAGCGCTTGGGACCGTCCAGAAGTCCGGCCACCACGAGAAGTGTCCAGCGGTCGCCGACCCGCGCGAGGGCGTCTCCGAGCGGCGACGTGGAGGCATGGGCCGGTCGGCGGTGACGCATTGCGTGGAGACTACGCCTGGCTGCTGATAACGTAGTGACTTGCAATCTGCAAGTCGCTACTCGGGAGCCCACGATGACGCACGTCTTAGAAGACATCGGTCGGGCCGTCGGCCAGGCGGCTGAGAAGCTCGGCCCGGCGGTGGTAGGGCTCGGACGCGGATGGGGTCGCGGCTCCGGCGTGGTGATCGCGCCGGACACGGTGCTCACGAATGCCCACGTCCTGCGCGGTGACGAGGTCGCCGTCCGGCTGGCGGGAGCGGCAGAGACGGCCCACGGGCGTGTCGCAGGGGTGGATGCCGACTTCGACATCGCGGTCATCCGGGTACAGACGGACGGGGTCGAGCCGGTGGCTTGGGATCCCGACCTCGTCTCCAGCGTGGGGGCCGGGACTCCCGTGTTCGCGCTCGCCGATCCTGGCGGGCGCGGCCTTCGCGTGACCGTTGGCTTCGTCACGGCGACCAACCGGTCCTTCCGGGGTCCGGGCGGGCGTCGCGTGCGCGGCTCCCTCGAGCACTCGGCGCCGCTGCCCAGGGGGGCGTCGGGCGGGCCACTCGTGGATCTGGAGGGCCGGCTCCTCGGCCTCAACGCGATCCGGCTCGAGGGCGGCCTCATTCTGGCCATCCCCGCCGACCAGGCGCTCCGACGGCGCGTCGATGCACTTGCCCGCGGCGAGGCCACCGAGCGGCCGCGGCTCGGCGTCGCGCTCGCTCCCCCCCGCGCCGCCCGCAAGCTGCGGGCCGCAGTCGGCCTGCCCGAGCGTGACGGGCTCCTCGTGCGGGGCGTCGACAGCGACTCGCCGGCCGGGAGTGCCGGCTTGGAGCGCGGTGACCTGCTCGTGACCGCCGGTGGGAGGCCGCTCGAGAGCGTGGATACGCTCTTCGACGCGGTTGAAGCGGTTGGAACTTCGGGGACGCTCATCCTCGGGGTGCTCCGAGGTGCCGATGAGCGCGAGGTGACCGTCGGTTTGAGCTGACTGGTCGCTTCAGTTCGTGAAGCATCGCGCTATTCTGGGACGGAATGGCGAACTCGGACTGTCCTGTCTGCCGGACCGCCGACATCGTATGCGGCAAATGGACGCTGCTGGTGATCCGCGATCTCACTCAAGGTCGAGCCCGGTTCTGTGAGCTCGAGCGATCACTGCAGGGCATCTCTCCGCGCACGCTGTCGCTTCGGCTTCGCGCACTCGAGGAAGAGGGCGTCGTCGAGCGGCGCACCTTCCCGGAAGTGCCGCCACGCGTCGAGTACGCCCTGACCGAGAAGGGTCGGGCGCTGCTCCCGATCATCGAGTCGATGCGGACCTACGGGTCTGCCTGGCTCAGTGCCGACGGCGATTGCGCCGAGGCTCCCGAGGTGGAAGCGCACCGCACCGCGGCCCTCGTCTGACGAAGCCGCACGCTCGATAAAGAGGAGCGTGGCCAGCGACGGCGAACGGCGCGGCATGCACAACCGCGCGCTTCGCGACACACTGGCCGCCTTCGTCGAGGAGGCGGCCGATCAGCTCGCCGCTGAAGTTGCGGGTGGGGCCGAGATCGCGTTCGAGATCGATCCGATCTCCTCGAGCCGGGCGTCATCGCCCCTGTACTGCTACCGACCGCTGATGGGATCCTTCATCGCGGGACGGGCCGGCGCCCTGAGCCGCCTGCCTTCCTACCCCGCGGCCGCCCAGGGACTCGCGGCGCTCCCGGGCCTCGATGCCTACCTCGAAGCGCGGGGCGAGAGGATCCCGAGCGGCGATCGTCGCGCTCGCGGCGACGCGGCCATCTGTGCCTTCCTGTCAGACGTGTGGTCCGACGCCACGGACTTCATCTTCGACCCTGTCCGCTTCGACGCCTCCTACTCGGCGCTGGAGAGCGCCGCGTACGACGGCTGGGCGCTCACCGTCGTCCTCGCCGCGGTGGAGGGGCTGGTCATCGAGTCCGACGAGGTGGCGCTCGCGACGGGCCTGGCCCTCGTCCGGGCCGCCGCCCTGGACGAAGCCCCGCCCGAGCTGCGAGGCGATGCCTTCACGACCGTCGCGGTGCTCGCACTCGAGAGCGGCCCGGGTGAGCCGGGCGGCCTGGAAGTCGCCGGGAGTGGATTGCGGCGCCTGCAGACCGCCCTGCGGCTCTGGGACGACGCCGAGCCGGCCGGCGGTCCGACCGCGTGGGCTCGCACCGACGGCGGGCCATGGATGCAGATCCCGCTCGGCGGGGGGCCGCGGCGGATGGCAGCCGACTGCCTGCTCGCAGTGGAGGAGGAGGGCGCGCTGTGCGCCTTCTACAGCCTTGTCTCGCGCCGCACCCCACGTGCGGGAGAGCTGGCCTGGGCGCTTCGACGCTTCGAGCTCGGGTGCGAGCGGCCGACGGCGCTCGAAGCCCTCACGGACTGGCTCCTGGCGATCCGTGCCCTGCTCGCCGACCCGTCCGCACGCGGTCCTGATGGCGCCTGCGATCGCCTTGCCGCGATCTGCGCGCCGCCGGAGCTGCGCGAGGGTCTCGCCGAGCGCCTCGCGCGAGCCGCCGCTCTCGAGCGCTGCGCGGTCGCCGGGCTCGTGCGACCCGAGCCGGCCGTCGAGGCGCTCATCGCGGAGTTGGGCGGGCAGGTGCGCGCAGTGCTTCGCGACGTGTTGTGCGGTCATCTGGACGCGGACCTGCGTGCCGTCGCCGATCGGCTCGTAGCTGCTCCTCCGGTTCAGTCGGACGGCCACTCGACGGCCCCCGGCGAACCCGCCTTCGGGTAGCGCTCGTCTTCGTCGCCTGAGGTCTGCGCGGCGTCGACTCGCTTCTCGCTACCCAGCCGAAGTCGACGTTCGGCCCTCAACCCCCGAGAACAGGTACTCGAGTACTCGAGCCAGCCCTTCCACGTCATGCACGTCGTCCTCGAGTTGCGGAACGAGCACGGTCGGCGCACCGCCGAGCGTGTCTCGCAGGCGCTCCACGTTCTGCGCGTCGCGCGCCGCGAGTCGGGAGAGCCCGGCGGCCGAGAGCGCGACGCGCCGGGCAAGTTCGTCACCGATCGTCTCCGCCAGACCTGCGGGCTGGCCTCCGTCGGCCCCCAAGCCATCGGCCTCGCGCAGGCGGTTGACGACCAGGCCGCCGAACGGCATGTCCGCCTCGATCAGCTTGCGGTGGAAGTGGATGGCCTCCGCGACGGGCTCACGCTCGGGTGAGGTGACCAGCAAGAAGGTCGTTCCGGGGTCGCGGAGCAGCGCCTTGACCCGAGCCGCTCGCTCGCTGAAGCTGTCGATCATCCCGCCCAGCGACCGGAAGAACACCGATAGGTCCTGGAGGAGGTCGACTCCCGTCACGCGCTTGAGCAGCGCGAATACGACACTCGTGCCGCGACCGAAGAGCTTGCCGCTCAAGCCGGCGGGCCTGAGGAACATCCGGATCGCCCGGCCCTGGAAGAACCCCGTCAGCCGGTCCGGGGCGTCGAGGAAATCCAGCGCATCGCGCGACGGAGGGGTGTCCAGCACGATGAGGTCGAACCGGCCGTCCGAGTCGAGCTCGTAGAGCTTGGCGATTGCGGTGAACTCCTGCGATCCGGCCACTGCGCTCGAGATCTGGGAGTAGATGCGGTTGGCGAGGATCTCATCGCGCGTGCGGTCGTCGGGGGCGAGGCGTTCGATGAGCGCGTCGAAGGTGCGCTTGGCATCGAGCATCATCGCCCACAACTCTCCGCGCATCTCGACGCCATGCTGCGTGAACCGCACGGGATCCACGAGCGCCGGCTCGTTCGAGAGCGTGTCGAGCCCGAGCGAGTTGGCCAGTCGCCTTGCCGGGTCGATGGTGACGACCGCCACCCTCAGGCCGCGCGACGCCATTCCCATGGCGACCGCCGCGGCGGTCGTCGTCTTGCCGACGCCGCCCGGACCCGCGCAGATGATCATCCGCTTGCCGACCAGGAGATCGGCGACGCTCGTGCCGCTCACGCGGCCATCCTGCCATCTGCGTGCGCCAACCGACCGGCTTCGGCTCAATCCCGGCGCGCTTCGGCCGATACCGGGAGAATGGAGGGAGTCGAAGCTGGCGCAGTGCGGCAGCTCCAGGCGCTCCTGCGAATCGGGCAGGTGGCGCGGGGAGCGTCTCGTGAGGACGCGCTCGCCGCGATCGCCGCCATCCTGGGCGAGTCGCTCGGCTTCGCCACGGTGGCCGTGAACCTGTACCGGCCGGCGTGGGACGACCTCCCCGTGGTCGCCGTCCATGGCTCAGCCGCCGCGCGGGCGGCCATTGAGCACACGGCGACGCCCAGAAGTTCCTGGGAGGGGTTGCTCGACGACCGCCATCTCAACCGCGGGGCCTACGACCTCCGTCACGGTGAGCACGAATGGGGCCTTGACGACGTCGCCACGTACGTGCCTCCTGCAGGGGCCGGAACCGGACCGGATCCCTGGCATCCCGATGACGCGCTGTTCGTCACGATGACCGACTCGCGCGGCGCGCTGCTAGGGGTGCTCTCGGTGGACGAGCCGGTCTCAGGGTGCCGCCCGACGGACACCGAGCTCGACATCCTGGTGGCGGCAGCCGCCTACGTCGGCGCCGCGGTGGAGCAGGTCCAAGCCAGCGAGGCCAACGGCCGATTGCGTGCGGCGACGAGGACACTGCTCGAAGTCTCGTCCACGCTGAACAGCGGCCGTTCCACCCAGGAGGTCCTCTCCGAAGTCTGTCAAGGCATCCGGCGAGCGCTGGGCTTCGAGATCGTGGCGACCTACCTGCTCGACCGTGACGGCTTCTTCCGGGCGCGCTCGAGCGTCGGCCACACGACCGGCACCGGCCCGCTCGAAGCCGCATATCCGCGGGCGGCGATCGAAGCGCTCACGGCACCGGAGCTCCAGAAGGAGGGATGTGTGCTGCTCGACGGCCCCACCGTCGAGCGTCTCGCGCCCGAAGGCACCCCACGGACCTACCGCTCGACGATGAATGGAGAGGGTCCGAGGGCGTGGCGCAATCACTGGCTGATGGTTCCGCTCACCAACGAGGCAGGCACCCTGACGGGCATCATCGGCGCTGACGACCCGTCCGACCGCCTGCTCCCGACGCGGGCCCGGCTGCAGGCCCTGCGACTCTTCGCCGACCAGGCCATGAGCGCCCTCGAAGCCGCCGGGCGGCTGGAGCGGATGCGCGAGCTCGCCGAGCGCGATCCTCTGACGGCGCTGGCCAATCGCCGTGCGCTCGAAGCCTTCCTGGCGGGCTCCGACGCGGACGAGATGGCGCTCCTGGTCTGCGATCTCGATCACTTCAAGCGGATCAACGACCAGCTCGGCCATGATGCGGGCGACGAGACGCTCGTCGCCTTCGCCCGCCTGCTCGAGAGGCTTGTGCGTACCAGCGACCTCGCCGTCCGACTCGGCGGGGAGGAGTTCGCCCTCGTGCTTCCGGGCGCCGACGCGGCCACCGGCCTCGCCCTGGCCCAGGAGCTGCTGCGCGCAACGCGGGAGAGCTTCTCGCGGCTGCCACACGGGCTCACGGTCTCCGTGGGCATCGCCGCCGGTACTCAGCCGACGAACCTCTTGCGCGAAGCCGACCGCGCGCTGTCGGTCGCCAAGCGATCCGGGCGTGACCGCGCCGTGGTCCACCATGCAGAGACCATCGACGCCCTCCTGGCCGAGTTGACCGTGCCCGGCGGCTCGGGGGATCAACTCGGCGCCGTCCTTCTGCTCGCCGAGACCCTGGACCTTCGCGACGACGCGACCGCGCGCCACTCCCGCACGGTCGGCGGGTACGCCGAGCTGACCGGGCGGCGCCTGGAACTCGACCCGCAGCGCGTCGAGCGGCTGCGGATCGCGGGCGTGCTGCACGACGTCGGCAAGGTCGGGATCTCGGATGCCATCCTGCGCAAGCCGTCGCAGCTTGACGCGGCCGAGTGGTCCGAGATGCGACGCCATCCCGAGCTCGGGGCCAGGATCCTCGCCAACGCCGGCCTGGCCGACGTGGCCGCATGGGTGCTCGCGCACCACGAACGCCTGGACGGCGGCGGCTACCCGAGCGGTCTTCCGGGCAGCGAGATACCGCTGGAGGCCCGTGTGCTCGCCGTCGTGGCCGCCTACGAGGCGATGACCGCGGGCCGTCCGTACAGATCCGCGCTGACCGCTGAGCAGGCCGCGGCGGAGCTCGCGCGGTGCACCGGCACGCAGTTCGATCCCGACGTGGTGGCCGCCTTCCTCGCCACGGTCGGCGAGCAGGCACCGCCCGCCTTCGTCGCCGCGTGACCCGCCCAGAGGAGGAGAACCGGGCGGGCGTGCGAATACGCCTCTGCGATGACCTCATCCGACTCTCCCGAACGGAGCACCTCGTGACCGGCACGGCCAAGGTCATCGCGTTCGCCAACCAGAAGGGCGGCGTCGCGAAGACGACCACGACGCTCAACCTCGCGGCCGCCTTCGCCGAGGAGGGTCACCGCGTGCTGTGCGTCGACATGGACCCCCAGAGCAATCTGACCATGTCCCAAGGCATCGACCCCGACACCGTCGAGCCCTCGATGTACGACGTTCTCGTCCACGACGTCCCGATCCGCGAGGCCATCCAGTCGTGTGAGATCGACATAGCCTGCGCCTCGATCGACCTCGCGGGCGCCGAGATCGCCATGTCGACCAAGATCGGCCGGGAGCGCTCGCTGGAGAAGGCTTTCCGCCCAATACGCGAGGACTACGACTTCATCTGCATCGATACGCCGCCCTCTCTGGGACTCTTGACCATCAATGCCCTCACGGCCGCGGACAAGGTGATCGTCCCAGTGCAGTGCGAGTATCTGTCCATGCGGGGCCTGCTGCAGTTGCAGAACACGCTTTCGATGATCCGCGAGAACCTCAATCCCGATGTCGACATCGAGGGCATCCTGCCCACGCTGGTCGACACCAGGACGCTCCACGCCCAGGAGGCGCTCGAGCTGCTGGAGGAGAACTTCGGAGATCGTGTGTTCGCGTCGCGGATCAAGAAGACCGTCCGCTTCGCGGAGGCCCCGGTCAAGGGCATGTCCGTGCTCAAGTATGAGCCCAACGGCTCGGCGGCCGACTCATATCGCCGGCTGGCGAAGGAGGTTCTCTCCCATGGGAAGCGGTAAGCGAGCGAGCATGCGGGAAGGGCCGCTGGCCAATCTGTTCCGCAAGACCGAGGACGAAGGGCTCGAGGCCGCCCCGGCCCGCGCCACCCCGGCTCCGAGCGCCGTCGAGCCCGTGCCCGACCGTGCGCCGGCGCGCGACGAGGCCCCGCGTGTGCCCACGCCGCAGGAGCGTCTGCGTCACGCCTTCTCGGCGGACATCCCCGCCAACGTCATGGAGCCGACTCCACCCGAGCCGGCGTCCGAAGGCGTCGCCGACATACCCGACGTCCCCGAGGACGTCTATGCCCGCTCGGAGCAGCGCGATCTGTACGCGGAACCCAAGCCGGTCGGCATGCCGCAGCTGCGGGTCGTCGGCGTCGGTGGCGCGGGGGTCAACGCCGTCAACCGGATGGTCGAGGCCGAAGTCGCCGGCGTGGAGTTCCTCGCCGTCAACACCGACCTGCAGTCCCTGCAGCAGTCCGCGGCCGACGTGACCGTTCACATCGGGTCAAAGCTCACCCGGGGGCTGGGCTCGGGATCGAACCCCGACCTCGGCCGTGCGGCGGCGATGGAGGACTACGACCGGACCAAGGCGCTCCTGAAGGGTGCCGACATGGTCTTCATCACCGCGGGCGCCGGTGGCGGGACCGGGACGGGCGCCGCGCCCGTCATCGCCCGGATCGCCCGTGAGCTCGGCGCGCTCACCGTCGGCATCGTCACCAAGCCGTTCGGCTTCGAGGGCTCACGGCGCCTCCAGCAGGCCGAGCGTGGCATCGAGTCGTTGGCCCAGGAGGTCGACACCCTCATCGTCGTGCCGAACAACCGCCTGCTCTCCGTGCTCGACAAGGGCACATCGATGATGGAGGCGTTCCGCGTGGCCGATGACGTTCTGCGTCAGGGCGTGCAGGGCATCTCAGACCTCATCGTCCTGCCGGGCCTGATCAACCTGGACTTCGCCGACGTCCGCACCATCATGTCCGAGGCCGGTCCCGCGCTGCTGGGCATCGGCATGGGGCAGGGCGACAAGCGCGCGCTCGAAGCGGCCGAGCAGGCCGTCTCGTCCCCGCTGCTCGAGACGAGCATGGACGGCGCTCGATCCATCCTGCTGTCGATCACCGGCGGCAGCGACCTCTCGCTGTGGGAGGTGAACGAGGCGGCCAAGGCCGTGGCGGAAGCGGCCCATCCCGACGCCAACATCATCTTCGGCGCCATGGTCGACGAGAAGCTCGGCGAGGACCAGGTGTGGATCACCGTGGTCGCCACGGGCTTCGGCGACGGCAAGCCGGCACGCCGGGAACGGAGTCGCTTCGAGGAGCCCATCGGCGAGCCTCGGGTGACCCGGGGGCGCGAGCGCACACCGGCTCACGCCCGCCGATCCTCGGTGGACGTGGACGTCCCGGAGTACATCCCGCGGTAGTGCGCGGTTCGTCGGGCGGCGTCGTGCGCGGCGTCGTCGCCGCCGGGCACCCGGCCACCGCCGAGGCGGGGGCGTCCGTGCTGCGAGCGGGCGGCAACGCCGTCGACGCCGCTCTGGCGGCCGTCCTGGCCTCCTTCACGGCTGAGCCGCTGCTCACCGGCCTCGGCGCCGGGGGCTATCTGCTCGTGGCGGGCCCCGGCCGCGAGCCCGTGCTGCTCGATTTCTTCGTCGCCGCTCCCGGAGGCTCTCGCAGCGCGGAGCTCGAGCCTGTGGACATCTCCTTCGGGGGTGCGGTACAGGTCTTCAACGTCGGCGCCGCCTCGTGCGGTGTGTGGGGGATGCCGGCCGGTGTCTGCGCCGCGGCCGAGCGGTTCGGGACGATGGCGCTGTCCGAGGTGGCTGCCCCGGGGATCGCGCTCGCGCGCGACGGGGTCGAGCTCACCCCGGAGCAGGCCTACCTCTTTGACATCCTCGCACCCATCGTCTGCTCGTCGCCCGAGGCGCGTGCTCACCTCTTCGCGAGTGGCGGGCCGCCACGGATCGGGGAGGCCTATCGCGACCCCGAGCTCGGCGACGCGCTCGAGCGGCTCGCCGCCGACGGCCCGGCTCCCTTCTACTCCGGGGACATCGGCTCCGCGGTGCGGGAGTGGATCACCGCGCGCGGCGGAGCGGTCACCGCGGCGGACCTCGACGACTACGCCCCGGTTCAGCGCACTCCGGTCCGGGTCGCCTACCGCGGTCGTGGGATCGTCACGAACCCGCCGCCCTCAGCCGGTGGGATCCTCCTGGCCTACGCGCTCGCCCTACTTGATCGCGGGGCGGGACGGGGCGGCCCTGCCGCGCTCGTGGCCGCCATGGAGCGCGCGCAGGGGGAGCGAACGCCAGACTTCGTCGCGGGCCTGGCCGACCCAGGGTTCGCCGACGCCTTCATGGCCGGCCGGCTCGGCTCCACCACCCAGGTCTCGGCCCTCGACGCGGATGGGCTGGCGTGTTCGGTGACCAGCACGAACGGCTCGGGCTCCGGGGTGCTCGTGCCGGGCACTGGCATCCACGTCAACAACATGATGGGCGAGCAGGACCTTTCGCCGCTCGGCTTCTACAGTCATTCCCCGGGTCGGCGGCTGCCGTCGATGATGGCGCCGACCGTGGTCCTGGGCGACGGAGTTCCGGAGCTCGTCCTCGGATCAGCGGGCTCCAACCGGATCCGCTCGGCGATCGTCCAGGTCATCGTCAACGTGGTCGACGGCGGGATGGCGCCGCGCGCGGCGGTCGACGCGCCCCGCCTGCACTTCGAGGACGGCCTCGTCTACGTGGAGCCGGGCATCGACGAAGCGGCACTCAAAGGCCGCACGCTCGCCTACTTCCGCGAGCGAAACCTCTTCTTCGGCGGCGTCCAGGCGGTCCGGCGCGACCCGGTGACGGGTGAGCTCTCAGGGGCCGGCGACCCGCGGCGCGGCGGAGCGGTGGTCATCGCCTGACGCGGATCAGCGCCATCGCCCGGCGGCCTCGCGCAGGGCCTCGCGCGCGTCGGCTCCCCACCGGGTCACCAGCTCGCCGGCGGGTAGGTCGCGCGCCAGGGCGTGCGCCTGGCCGGCCCACAGGTTGAGCCCGTCAGGGTCGTCGCGCTCGACCGCCGTCGAGCGCATCGGGCCCGTCAGCGCGGCGACCTGCGGATAAGCGGAGGGAGCCAGGGTGTTGTTCTCGCGCTGGAACCGGTTGATCAGCCCACGGGCACGCC
>JACCYI010000040.1 GCA_013696535.1 Solirubrobacterales bacterium | reverse complement strand
CGGCTCGACATCCCGCGGCGCGACCGCAACCAACTGCTTCTCGCCGCCGGCTATGCCCCCGTTCACGGGCAGCGCGGGCTCGACGAGCCGGAGATGGAGCCGGTGCGCGAGGCACTCGAGCTGATCCTGGCCGGCCATGAGCCCTACCCCGCCGTGGTCGTCGACCGCCATTGGGGCATGGTCGCCGGCAACCGAGCGGTGGCGCTGCTGACCGACGGCGTCGCGCCTGAGCTGCTCGAACCGCCGCTCAACGTCCTGCGCGTCGCGTTGCACCCTGAAGGGCTTGCACCCCGCATCCTCAACCTCGCCGAATGGCGCGGCCACCTGCTCGAAAGACTCGGCCGCCAGGCGGTCATCACAGGCGATCCGGCGCTCGCGGTGCTTCTCGAGGAGTTGGCGGGTTATCCCGGAGGAGGTCTGAGTCAGGCGTCCGAGGAGCCCTACGGGAACATCGCCGTACCGCTTCGGCTGCGAGCGGGCGATGCGTCGGAACCGGCGTTCATCTCCACCGTGACGACGTTCGGAACCGCGACCGACGTAACGGTTGCGGAGCTTGCCATCGAGTCCTTCTTTCCGGCCGACGAGCTCACCGCCCGCGCGCTGCGGTCGGCGCCATAGTCGTGGCGGCGCCGTCGCCGTACTCCACGGGATGCCTGCCGCGCGGGATGAAAGCGGGCAGCGGTCTCCACTATGCGGGCGCGAGATGGGCCGCCAGCGCGCGTGACACCTGCTCGACCGTGACCACCCCGCGGAGCCGACCTTCGCGGTCGAGCACCATGAGGGCGCCGAGCCGCCGCAGGGGCTCGGAGCCCAGGAGCGACTCGAGGGGCGCGTCGGTGAGGACCCGCTCCTCCGCCGAATCGGCGTTCGTCACCTGGCGCACGGCTGAGCGGCCCGAGCCGGCCGCGCGCTGTACTGTCGCGCGCTCGGCGATTCCGACGAATTGCCCTCCGTCCTCCACGACCGCGAATCGGTCCCATCCGTGGTAGCGCTCGAAGAACTCCTCATAGGCTTGTGCGGCGTCCAGCCCGGCCGGGATGGTGACGGGGTTCGGATCCATGATGTCGGCCACCGTCACCCCTTCGAGGCGTTCGGTGAACGCGTTCTGGACGCTCGCGGAGCGGGCGCTCTGGCCGATCAGGTAGCCCAACCCGATTGACCAGATACCACCGAAGGTGTCTCCGCGGAGCAGCTGGTACACGCCGTAGGCCATCAACAGGTACGAGAAGCCCTGCCCGAGGAAGGCGGCGACGCGGGTACCCTTGGAGCGGTCGCCCGTGCCGGCCCAGACGGCCGAGCGGAGGATCTGTCCACCATCGAGCGGAAGGGCCGGAATCAGGTTGAAGACGAGCAGGATCACGTTCAGCGCCACGAGCAGTGACAACAGCTGCTCGACGGCTGTCGTCCCGCTCTGCGCCTCGAGCCGGGCAGCGTCGTAGATCCCGCCCCAGCCCAGCAGCACCGCGCCGAGGGCGCCGCCGAGGAGCACGATGAGCACGGTCACGACGGGACCTGCGACGGCGATGCGGAACATGGCGCCTGCCGAGCTTCCTTCCCGGCTCATCTTCATCACCCCGCCGAAGATGAACAAGTCGATGCCGGCCACCTCAATGCCCTCCCGCCTGGCGGCCAGGGCATGGCCGAGCTCATGCAGGAGGATGGAGCCGAAGAAGAGGACCGCTGCGGCGACCGCGACCGCGAAGGCCGCAGTGCTGCCGATGTCGAGGTCCCTCTGGAAGTTCTGGGTGAACAGGTACAGGAGGAGGAACAGGATCACGAACCAGCTCGTGCTCACACCGATGCGGATCCCGAAGAGGGTCACGAGCTTGAGTGAGCGCCCGGCGAACACCCCTTGGAGGGTCGCAGATAGTGTCCCGAGGATGTCTCACGAAATCACCTTCATCCCAGGAGATGGCACCGGCCCCGAGCTGGCCGAGGCCACCCGCCGCGTGCTCGAGGCCACCGGCGTGGAGTTCAGTTGGGACGAGCACCCAGCCGGCGTGGACGTCTACGAAGACGAGGGCAATCCCTTCCCGGACCGCACGCTTGACTCGATCAGGCGCACCGGCGTCGGCATCAAGGGCCCGACGACGACCCCGGTCGGCTCCGGTTTCCGCTCGGTCAACGTGCTGCTGCGCAAGGAGCTCGACCTGTATGCCTGCATCCGCCCGTGCAAGGCCTATGAGGGTGTGCGCACCCGCTTCCCCGAGACGGACATCGTGATCGTGCGGGAGAACACCGAGGATCTCTACGCCGGCATCGAGTTCGAGATGGGATCGGAGGACAACGCCAAGCTGCGCGTCTTCCTGGCCGACGAGCTGGACTCGCCCGTGCGCGAGGACGCCGGCATCTCGATCAAGCCGATCTCCGAATTCGGCTCGGAGCGCATCGTGGAAGCCGCCTTCGCGTACGCCGCCGAGAATGGCCGCACGAAGGTCACCGCGGCCCACAAGGCCAACATCATGAAGCATACGGACGGCCTGTTCCTCGACGTCGCCCGGAGGGTTGCCGAGCGCCACCCGGAGATCGAGTTCGAGGATCGGATCATCGACAACCTCTGCAACCAGCTCGTCTCGCGACCGGAGGAGTACGACGTCATCGTGCTCCCGAATCTCTACGGCGACATCGTCTCAGACCTGGGCGCCGGGATGATCGGAGGCCTCGGCCTGGCTCCCGGGGGCAACATCGGGACCGAGGCGGCGATGTTCGAGGCCACACACGGGTCCGCGCCCAAGTACAAGGGCCAGAACAAGGTGAATCCGACCGCGCTCATGCTCTCCGGAGTCCTCATGCTCCGTCACCTCGACGAGAAGGACGCCGCCGACCGGATGGAGTCGGCGATCGCCGAGGTCATCCGCCGGGGAGAGAAGACCACGTACGACATGAAGCCCACCCGGGATGACCCCAGCGCCGTCGGCACGTCGGAGTTCGCCGACGCGGTGATCGAGGAGATGAACCAGTGAACCCCACCCCAGTCAACGTGACCGTCACGGGCGCCGCCGGCGCCATCGGCTACGCCCTGTTGTTCCGGATCGCGTCGGGACAGATGCTTGGCCCGGACACGCCCGTCGCTCTGCGCCTGCTCGAGATCCCCGACGCTGTCAAGGCGGCCGAGGGCACGGCGATGGAACTCGACGACTGCGCGTTCGAGTTGCTCGCCGGCGTGGACATCTTCGACGACCCGACGCAGGCCTTCGACGGGGTCAACGTGGCGCTGCTGGTGGGCGCACGCCCCCGGACGA